>NZ_CALINL010000221.1 GCF_938045225.1 uncultured Campylobacter sp. | reverse complement strand
GACCTCACCTCGCGCCAAACGCCTCAGTCGCTAACCGTCATCACCGAAGCTAGGCTAAAGGATCAAAACATCAACGACTATCAGGTGCTTTTGCGAAATATCCCCGGCGTCACGCTTAGCAAGTGGGATGAGCGCGTCTATCCTACGGCAAGAGGCTTTAAGATAGATTATTATTTGCTTGATTCGATGCCTAGCTTTGGCGGATTTAGCCTAGGCGCAAACGATATGAGCATGTTGCCGTATGAGCGCGTCGAGGTCGTAAAGGGCGCAAACGGCCTACTAGCGGGTGCAGGCAATCCGGCGGCTAGCTTAGATTTCATCCGAAAAAGAGCAAATTCAAAAGAATTGACGGGAAATTTCAAACTAAGTGCGGGCTCTTACGATAGATACGGCGTATCGGGCGACGTGCAGACTCCCGTAACTGCCGATGGTAACGTGCGAGCTAGGGCGTCTTTTATGCACGAGAAGTCTCGCTCGTATATGGACTACTATAACCGTAAAAACACCGCTATCTACGGCGTTGTTGATGCAGATATCATGGATAGCTCGTGGCTAAGCCTAGGCGCTTTTTATCAGGAGCTAAAGCGCCACGGCATACGCTGGGGAGGAATGCCTGCGTTTTATAAAAACGACGCTAGGCGCGAGTTTAGCAAAAATGAAATTTTCTCTCAGCCTTGGACTAGGTGGGATATCAAGACTTTTGACGTTTATGCCGATTTTAGGCACTATTTTGAAAACGAAGCCAGCCTAAATCTCTCCTACTCCTTCCGCCGCGCAAATACGGACTCAAATCTACTCTACTACGGCGGCAAGGTAAATTTAGACGACACGGGCGATGTTAGCGGACTTAGCGTCTATGCAAACAAACGCGAAGAAAATATACACAACGTAGACGCCTACGTAAACCTGCCGTACGAAGCATTTGGCTTGCCTCACGAGGCGGTTTTCGGCGCTATGTACAACAACTATAAAAAAAGCTCCGACAACGTCAGCAGCTACTGGAATAGCCGCACGACTCCGGCAGGCCTAGCCTATGCAGCGCGTACCAGGATAGACTTTAAAAACCTGCACCTAGACGATCCGAAGTTACCTTATGCCGATCAAAACAACGCCGATAAAACGGTGCAAAAGGCCGTATATTTGGCTAATAAATTCTCAATCACGGACGAGCTTAAGTTTTTGCTAGGAGCCAGGATGAGCTACTATAAGTACCGCATCACGGGCGGCAACGGCAATAGAAACTTTACGCAAGAAATCACGCCGTATCTAGGCATCACGTACGATATCGGCGAAAACCACACGCTTTACGCTAGCTATACAAGCAGCTTTAAACCCCAAACCGTAAAGGATATCAACGACAAATACTTAGATCCGATCCAAGGCAAAGACTATGAGCTTGGTGTAAAGGGGGATTATTTTGACGGCGCGCTATCGGCTTCGTTTGGCGTATTTAAGGTCGTTCAAGATAAACTAGGCGCAAGAACGGGACAAAAGATCCCAGGCACTACGACCGATGCGTACGAAGCTAAAAAAGGCGTGACGAGTAAAGGCTTTGAGGTAGACGTAAACGGCGAGATAAATCAAAACTTAAGCCTTGGTCTTGGTCTCACGCACTTTAACGCAAAGGACGCAGACGGTAAGAAATTTGACACCGAAAGCTCGCGCACTACGGCAAATCTCTTTGCCAAATACTCTATAGCGGACTTTAGAGCGGGTGCGGGAGTGCAGTATAAAAGTAAAATTTACGTCGGTAGCGGCGCAAATGAAATCACGCAAAAGGCCTATACGCTGGCGAATTTGATGTTTGGCTACAAGATAAGTAAAAATTTCGACATCCAGCTAAACATCGATAACGTATTTAATAAAAAATACTTCGAGGGCATCGGAAACAACAAGATGGTTTACGGCGATCCGCGAACGTTTAATCTAGGCTTTACGTATAGTTTCTAAGTGATTTTTGGATTTTACCGCACGGCTTGGTTTGCGAGCATGATATAAATTTGGCGCTTTTTGTCGGTATTAAATTTGTAAATTTATGAACTACGATAGGCGCCGAATTTATATGTAAAATTGTACGTAAATTTGTATTAATGCGTTAGAAATACTCTTTTAACGAGCAATAAATCTGTTACAAATTTGACTGCGTTTGGTTGTAGCCGAGTATTTTAAAGTTTATTTTAAGCATTATTTTGGCGAACGTAAGGTAAGATTAAGGCAAATTTTTCTTAAGGCTAAATTTTGAAACGCGCTTTTTTTCAAGCTATCTCGCATGTTGTCGTTTTTGCGCTAGTTGCGGCATTTGCTAGCGGTTGTACAGCGCAAAAAAAGGCGACACCCGCACCGCCAAAGCCAGTTACGCAAGCCGAAGTTAAGCACATCTGCGATGGCAAAACCCCAAAAGAGTGCAATGATATGGGCGTAAAATTTGAAAACAATAAAGACTACGAGCGCGCTAAGCTGTGTTACCAAAAAGCCTGCGACGATAACGAGGGTATCGCCTGCTCAAATCTAGGCTCGCTACATCAAAAGCTAAAAAACAAAGAGGAGAGCGAGATCTTAAAGATATTTATGAAGTCTTGCAAGCTCGGCAACAAATACGGTTGCTACAATGCGGCTAACTTTTACCGCCTCGGGCGCGGCACGGAGCATGATTTTGCCGCAGCGCGCAGGCTTTATGAGAAATCGTGCCTAAAACTAAATCATGCTCAAAGCTGTTCAAATCTCGGCGGTATGTATCAGTTTTCGCTAGGCGTCAAAACCGCCGATTCTAAAACCGCAAAAAAATTTTACAAAATGGGCTGCGAGATGGGCGATGAGATAGGATGCAGGAACCTTTCGCTTATCGGAGACGAGTAAAATTTATTTACACTTTCTTGATTTTACCGCCAAATTTGACGATTCTACAACTATCCTAATCAAAATTTGACTGAGAGTGTTTGTGATTTGAGCCAAATTTACCAGTTTGGAGAAAAGCACCGCCGCTTTTATGACGCAAAATCTAAATTTAAGACTTCCACCTAAGCGTAAAGGTTATTTCTTTGCCAGGTTCGCTTTCGCAGGTTACGGCGATAGCATTGTTTTCGCAGGCTCTTTTTACCAAATTTAGCCCGATGCCAAAGCCGCCTTGATCTTCGTTAAACCGCGTATATCGCTCGAAAATTTTATCCTGCTGCTCTTTGCTTAGCCCCTCGCCGCTGTTTGATATTTTTAACTCTCCGTCTTTAAGGCTAACGGCGACGTAGCCGCCTT
>NZ_CALINL010000220.1 GCF_938045225.1 uncultured Campylobacter sp. | reverse complement strand
CAAGTCCATTGCTCAAAACTGCTCTATGGATGGCTCGCTACTACGCCACACCCCTTGCGACCACATTGCAGACAATCTTGCCGCGCGGCCTCACAAAAAAGCGCCGCACAGCAGCATATTCCCGCCAAACGATTTCGCGGGATCGAACACATTATTTACTCAACAAAGATCAGCAAGCCGCCGTTGATACGCTCACGCAGCGTACAAATGGAACAGTCTTGCTGCACGGCGTTACCGGCAGCGGCAAAACCGCTGTTTACATTGCCTACGCCAAGCATATTATGACGCAGCAAAAATCCGTCATCATCCTTGTGCCAGAAATCGCCCTCACTTCGCAGCTTATCGCAGAGTTTGAGCAGCATTTTTCCAACATCTTACTAACTCACTCGCAGCAAACCGAGTCTGCGCGCCATCAGATTTGGCTTGACGCTCTTCGAAGCACTATTCCGCGTATCGCCATTGGTCCTCGTTCAGCACTCTTTCTGCCGCTTGCCCATATTGGCGCTATTATCATCGACGAAGCGCACGAACCAAGTTTTAAGCAAGATCAATCGCCACGATACTCGGCTTTGCGCGTCGCCGCCACGCTTGGCACGCATCATGGCGCGCCCGTTATTCAAGGTTCAGCAACGCCGCTTATCGGCGAATACTACCTTGCTACCCACACCAATAGCCCGGTCATTACGCTCCCTCGCCGTGCACAAGCCGCTCCGCCGCCGCACGTCAACATCATAAATATGACATCAAAAATAAATTTTGTTCAGCATCGTTTTTTATCCGACTCGCTCCTCGCCCGCATTACAGTCTCGCTTGAACGCAAGCAGCAAACACTCCTTTTTCACAACCGCCGCGGCAGCGCCAGTACGACACTCTGCACTAACTGCGGCTGGTCTGCGATCTGTCCGCGCTGCTTCGTGCCATTCACACTCCATATCGACAAGCACATACTGCAATGCCACATTTGCGGTAACACGGCACCC
The DNA here is from genome assembly GCF_938045225.1 of uncultured Campylobacter sp. Lineage (GTDB taxonomy): Bacteria > Campylobacterota > Campylobacteria > Campylobacterales > Campylobacteraceae > Campylobacter_A. The sequence continues at coordinate 11,996 of NZ_CALINL010000220.1, read as the reverse complement.
ATTCCAACTTCTTGTCCTGATTGCCACGAAACTGATATCGTTCATAAAGGCATCGGCACGAAACTTATTGAATCAGAGATTAAGAAATTATTCCCGCACGCAACCGTTGCGCGCTTTGATGGTGATACCGCCGCCACGCATACGCTTGAGAAACGTTACCAAGAACTCTACGATGGCACAGTTGATATTATTATCGGCACACAAGTCGTCGCTAAAGGGCTTGACCTGCCGCACCTTGGCGCTGTCGGCGTCATTCAGGCGGACGCCGGGCTCGCTTTGCCCGACTTTATGGCGCGCGAACGTACCTTTCAACTATTGTCGCAGGTCGTCGGGCGTGTCGGGCGCACCAACCAGCAAACTAATGTTGTCATCCAATCATATCAACCACACGACGAAACAATCCGTACTGGCGCTGCACAGGATTATACTGCTTTCTATGCTACCGAACTTGCTAGGCGACGTAAAAGCCATTTTCCGCCATTCACTTATTTGCTCAAACTCACGTGTATCTACAAAACCGAAAAAGCCGCCAAAAAGCCCGCAATAACGGCAAAATTTGCAAAAATGCGAAGGCAGACGGCTAGCTGAAGTAAATTTAACAAGAAAAATAGCCTATGCGTCGCTAAAAATCTAGCCGTAACCAGCGCCAAGACTCTATCGTCCGCCGTTTGGCGGCGTTCCCGCTCCCCGTCTTGCGCCGCTTTTTCGTTTTGCTCCGCATTCGTCATTTTCCCTCCTCATTTTGAGCGTTTGGTTAAATTCCCGTTCGTTTTCGCCGAGAATTTTGCAACGCTGCTTGTTTCTAGCCTGCAGATTTTTTTAAATTTGATCCCTTAAACCGGACTTGATCAAATTTAGCCTGCGCCTATTTCGCGCTTAAATTTGCCGCTTCTTTACTCCGCTTTCGAATTTGCGCGGACTTCTGCGGCTAGCCGCGTTATCCGATTGCGTAGCGAGCTAGCGACGGCGATCTTTTCGCGGCGAGATTTTAGCAAATTTAGCGCCTCATCAAAGCCCATCCCCGCGTAAATCACAAGCCAAGCAAGCAGCACCGACGCGCTCCTGCCGTAGCCCAGCGCGCAGCACACCAGTACCTTTTTGCCGTTTGTCTCGGCGGCTAGCTCGTTTGAGTCCGCGAGAGTTTGCTCCTCGCCTTCGTTTGCCGAGCCGCGCGTTTGCAGGTTTGCCCGCGAGCCCACTTGCCTATGAAATTTCAAATTTCGCTCATTCGCGTAGCCGTTTGCCTCGGCGCTAAAAATTGATCCTAACTCCACCGCCGTTTGCGACAAATTTTCGCCGCCGCCAAGAGTCGTTTTTACTATCCGCTCAAGCTCATCTGCGCCGCGCCTCAGTTCGGCCGCGCCGGGCGTTATCATATCTAGCATAGGCAGGCTCGCGTAAATTTGCGCGCCGCCCGGCCGCTCAAACTCGGCAGCACAGTCTAGCATCGCGTCAAATTTGCCCACCTGCTTAACCGAGCCAAGATACAGCCCCGGCAAAATCTCATCTGAAAGCCGGCGTCCGCGCAACCAAAAGAGCGCATTTAACCGCGCTACGCAAAGATAGGGAAAAAGTAAGGCTTTAGCCGCGGCGGCGTGACGGCCTTGCCCGTTTTTAGCAAAAACTCCCGCGCCCAAAAACGCGTAACCGCAAGCAATCAGCGCGAAACTAAGGCTCGCCCACGATAGCCACAGCATCCACGCGCCCCAAATTTTAGCCCCCGCAATCGCCGCAAACAGCGTCAAAAACGCAAGCCCCAGATATAGCGCCGCCCATTTGTAGCGCGCTGCGTCCGCGGCCACGGCAAATCTAAGCGGCTCGCCATCTAGCGGGCGAATCAGTAGCACGAAGTAGCCCGCAGCCAGCCCCGTCGGAATGTCGATAAAATGGTGCTGATACGTGGTCAGCACGCTAAGGCCGATGAGCGCAAACCACGCCGCAAGCGCCGCTTTAAGCCAAACCGCGCGCGCCTTGCGAAGGTAAAACGTGCCCACCACGACGCAAAGTATGATGTGCAGCGACGGGGCTTGGTTAAAGGGAAGGTCAAAGGCGGCGAGGCTCGAGAACAAAAAGCCGCTAAGGCCCGAAACTGCGGGCTTTTTCCACGACATTTGCAGAGGAAAAATGATAAAAAATAGCGTCGCGATCACCTGCGCGGCGAGTAGCTGCGTGACGTAGCGCGCGAGCTCACGGCTGTCACGGCAGAGGAAAAATCCAAGCGCGTAGAGTAAATTTAGCGACCAGTACGGCACGATGCTCCACGCCCAAAACGGCAGCGCGCGCTCCCATGCGAAATAGATCTCCGGCACGTTCGCGCGAGCGCTCGCGAGGGCGTTCGTGGCGCCGTAGCTAGCGTAAAATATCGCCGCAACGACGACTAGCGCGGCCAGCTGCGATAAAAACTGTTTTGTTTTCATTTTTGCCTTTTTTGCCAATTCTATCAAATTTTAGCAGATTTGCGCTTTGGCGGATTAACGATTCGAGATCGCTCGCTTGACGTAAATTTTACTCACCGAGACCCGCATCTTTAAGGTGCTAAATTTGGTTTGGTTAAATTTGATGTTGTGCATTAAGCTTTTGCACAAATCAACCTTTCTTGTTAAGGGGGAAGGGGCTTGAATTACGAGGTCGCTCCCTTCCCCCTTAACAATCCCCTATCCCATACGACGTGAGAGGTTGCTGCGCTTTGCGCAGTTTTATCCCGCGCTGCCGCGCCACACGTTTTTTTAGTTTAGCATTTTTTGCGGTGCGGGTCTCGGTGAGTAAAATTTGCAAATTTGAAATTTGATTATAAGAAATCAGGGCGAAGTATCGTGAGATGATTTTAAATGTTTTGAAGTAAATTTCGTCCCAAGACTAGACATGTAGTCTGTCGCAGGGCGAAATTTACGAAATCATTTAAAAGCGCTCGCGAGACGAGCCGCAGCAAGGCTAAATTTTAACGGCCAAACTCACGCTAAATATCCCATCCCCATCTATCCATTCGCGCACCTTTTTAAATCCCGCCTTTTCTACGAGCTGATCCATCTCGGCTTGGCTGCGGCGGCGCATGATCCACGCAGCGCCCTGCCTATGACTGGATAGAGCGCGCGCGATCATCTCTAGCTGTGGGTGCCACGGCTGGTTGGTGTAGATAAGGTAGCCGCCGCTTCTTACACTGCTTGAAAAGCCTTGTAGCGCGGTGCGCACGACCGAGTTATCTGGGAAAAGCTCAAACAGCCCCGATACGACGCCTAGCGTATATGCGTCCTGCAGGTCCTCGTAGCTAGCGGCTTCGAACGCATTTGCCTGCGTAAAGCTCGCGACATCCTCTAGGCCGCGCTCTTTTATCATTTCGCCGCCCGCTTTTACGTTTATGTCGCTATAGTCGCGCAGCGTTATGCGCTCAAATTTATGCCCCTGCGCGGCGTCTAGTATGTATCTGCCGTGGCCCGAGGCGATGTCTAGCAGTCGTAGCGGCTCGCCGCGCTCCTGCAGCTCTGCTACGGCTTGGTCGATGGCTAGCTTGATATTTCGCTTGCGCTCTCTGATGCCGCGCCAGCCGATGGCGTTTAGGTAAAATTTGTCGATAAATTTGAAAAATTTATTCGCCCCTTGCGGCTCGTTGCGGTAAACGTAATCAAGCGTACTGCCGCTATCGTAGCCCGTATTTTCGCCGATCTTTAGCCCGCCGACCCACGGCGAAACCGCCTGCATAAATATCCGCTGAAATTTAAACCGTAAATTTTTCAGGCTAAATCTCGGTAGCGGCGTAGCCAGCCTATCGGCCTCCTCGCGGCTAAAGCCGTATTCGTCCGCATGCGTGCAGTCCACCTCGCTAAAAGGCGCGCTAAACCTCTCGCCGACGAACTCGCGCACGATCTCAAACGCCCTCTCCCGCTCGCTCTCGCCCAGCGTATCGTGGTAAAATCCCTCTAAAATCTCGCGCCTTTTTACGCGGGCGCCAAGAGCGTTGTAAAACTCGTGCTGCGGGGCGTGCTCCACGACCCAGTCATCGCCCGAGATCAGCAGCAGCGTAGGCGTCGTGATCGCGGCAGCGTCCGAAACCACGCGCTGTGCCGCCTCGTAAAGCCCCAGCAGTATGCGCACCGAGATCGCGCGAGTTATGAGCGAGTCGGCATCGTAGCTGGCCTGACGCTGTTTGTCGTGCGTGAGATAGTGCGCCTTGACGTAGCTGTTTACGAAAAAATTTCCGCGTGCGCGGTAAATCGCCTTTAGACCGGCTCTGGCAAACGGTACGTAAAGCTTCACGCTAAACGCGGGACTAGCCAGCACCGCGCAGCGAACGTGCGGAGCGTAATCGTGCAGCCACGCAGAGACCAGCACCGCGCCCACGCTTTGAGCTATCACGGCTAGATTTTGCGTCTCAAAGCCAAATCTCTGCTCGATATGCGCCACAAACTCGTCCACGTCGGCGATGAGACGGCCGATACTTGGCGCGTCGCCCCGCTCGCCGTCGCTCCTGCCGTGTCCGCGCTGATCCCACGCAAAATAGCTCAAACTCTCGTCTGCTAGCCCGTCCGCTACGTGCGTCGTCCTGCCCGAGTGCTCGTGCCCGCGGTGAAATATCGCTACGGCTTTGGCGTTTGGCGCGGCTTTAAATTTGAGATTTTGCTCGGCGCTTTCGCTCAAATTTGACGCGCCGCATTTGCTGGTTTCGTTTAAATTTGAGTCCGAGTTTTTGCCGCCGTTTGATAAATTTTGCTCATCAAATTTGCCTTCGCCGCCGAAATTTAGCTCCGTATTTTCATCCGCGCCGACTGTTTGCTCGCTAGCCAAATTTGACGTTTCGCTTGCGGCTCCGGCGCTCAAATTTGAGCCCTCAAATTTACCATCCTCGCTCAAATTTATTTCATTTGCGCTCGGGTTCTCGCACGCCACGTCCGCGGCCAGGCGGTATCTGTAAAATATCCTCGCCCCGTCGCTCGTTATAAAATAGCTCTCTTTAAACTCCATTTTTCGCCTTTCTTGCTTAAATTTATCGATTTTTACGCTTATTTTATCCTAAAATGCCCTGTTATCTCGTAAACATTTAGCACGTCCTCTTCCTGCGCGCCAAGCCCGATGTTATGGATCACGAGCAGGGTTTTGCCGCCTGCAAATTTATCCGAAACTATACCGATATGCGGCCTGCCGTTATCCAGCCGCCACGTCACGATATCGCCGGCTTTAAACTCGCCCTTCGCCTCGTATCCCTTACGTTTTAGATAGGTAGCGATGTTTGGCACGCGGCGATGATCGATGTTTTTGTCGGTCTTTTTCGCGCCCCAGTTTTTTGGATAGACGCTAAAATTTGCGCTCATATCCTCGTGGATGAGCCGCTGCAGATCGATATCCTGTCCGCGCAGCGCCCTAACGACGACGTCGGTGCAAACGCCCTTTATCATATCCACGTCGCCCATCGGATAGGCTAGCCTTGAGTACGAAGGATCGTAAAACAGCGTCTGCCCGACCTGCGCTCTAGCATCTTGCACGAGCTTTTCGGCCGAAAATGCAAAGGCAAAATTTGCCGTCAGCGCTAAAAGTAAAATTTTGCTCCAAATTTTCATCAAAACCTCACGCGTAAAAATATCTAACTATGTGAAAAAATATCGGCGCGGCAAAGCACAGCGAGTCCATACGGTCAAGCATCCCGCCGTGCCCGCTGATCATATAGCCCCAATCTTTGACGCCCAGATCGCGCTTGATCGCCGACATAACAAGCCCTCCTAAAAAGCCCATCATACAAACAGCAAGCCCGATGAAAAAAGCCCCCGTCGCGCCAAAAGGCGTGAGATGATGCAGACACGCAGCCAGCGCGCTAGCGCTAAGTACGCCGCCCGCAAAACCAACCACCGTCTTAGACGGACTGATGCTAGGTGCGATCTTGCGCTTGCCAAAAAGCTTGCCCCAGATATACTGCAGCACGTCGCTAGATTGCACGACCAGGATCAAAAAAAGCATCAGCTCCATGCCGCTGCCATGCTTAAGATCCAGCAAAAGAAGCGCAGGGATGTGCGAGATGCAAAAGACGCAGATCATCAGCGCCCACTGGATCTTCGTCGAGCGCTCTAAAAAATATGCCGCATCGCCGCAAATAGCCGCCAAAATCGGCAAAAACAAAAATCCGTAAACCGGGATAAATATCATCGCCATCGCGTACCAATCGGCATAGATAAAGATATACTGCACGGGCAAAATCACGTAAAAGCACGCCACGAGCGCGATATGATCGCCCCTGCGGATGTAGATGAGCGACAAAAACTCGCGCAATGCGGCAAACGAAACTAGCAAAAACAAAAATATTACGGCGTTTTTACCCATATACGTAAACGCAAAAATCACCAAAATCATCGCCCACCAGGCGTTTATGCGCGAGGTCAAATTTGAGACGGTTTTGTTCTCGGCGCCGAATTTCGCCTTTAGGATAAAGGCAACGGCGCTAGAGACGACCAGCACCGCGATGAGTCCTAAAAATAGATTTAATATATGATTTTGCGGGTTCATTTTAGTGCCTTTTGGTTAAATTTGAAGCTAAATTTGACGCCTGTTTCGGAGCGCTCCGAGCGAGCCGAATTTACGCGCGTTTGGTTTGCCGTGCGGACTGCTTGATTGGTTAATTTTTTTACGCGGTTTAAATTTGTGTTTAGGTCAAATTTGATTTGCGCAGAGGCGAGCGTTTTAGCCCGTGTTTCGTGCTTAAATTTGACGCTTTTGGACGCCGTTTTAAAAGGCTCGCCGTTAAATTTGCCGTAAAAATCGGTCGCAAATTTCCCCTTTTCATTTGACGGGCTTGCGAGGCTTAAATTTACCCCCGCAGCCAAAGCCGTCGCGCTAGGCTTTCGTTCTATCATTTTGCGTATCGCTCATCGCTAGCAGCGCGTCCTGCGCCTTTTGCAAAAACTCGCCCTTGCCCTCGCCGCCGTAGGTTATCTCCTCGCCCACTATCAGCTCGCAAAGCAGCGGAATAGGCACGAAAAAGCCCTTAGGCAGGACGTTTCGCGCATTTTTGATCCATACGGGCACGAACGAGACGGCGGGACACTGCTGCGCCAGACGGAAAATCCCGCTTTTAAACGGCTGTAGCGCTAGATCGTCGTCCATCTTGCGCGTGCCTTCGGGAAAGATGATGAGAGAGTGCGTCTGCAGCGCCTCGCTCATTTGCGCTAGCGCCTCTAGCGGATCTTTGCGGCGACTTATTAGCACCATGTTAAACACGTTTTTAGCAAGAAATCTGCGCACGGGTCCGCTCTCCCAGTACTCCGCCGCCGCGACGGGGCGCACGCGCTTTCTCGCGCGGTAGGGCAGCGAGACGAAAATCAGCAAAAAATCGCCGTGGCTAGCGTGGTTGGCGTAGTAAATTTTAGTGCCGTCGCCGATGTTTAAAAGCTCATGCGGCGGCCGTACGCCCGTGATAAATATCGTGATGCGGCAAAGGATAAAATCAAGCGCTGCCGCTAAAAACTCTTTCATATTTTTCCTTTTTATTTTTAAATTTGCCTTGTTTGCCCGCCAAATTTGACGAGCGACGCAGATTTGCAGTAACGCTTACTCGCGAACAAAGCCGGTTTTAAAGCCCAGGATTTTAACTCGTAGACGCTCATGATACTCCAAATATAAGCTTAACGAAACCTCGGCAGATTTAGCTGCGACTCTAACTTGCCGTCTACAAAACCCTTATCGATTTTAAAAATATGATAAATTTCTTTTATAGAAATATCGCTTCGATTGTTTTTGTATTTTTGCAGTATTATACCCAAAATTCGCATTCTTTAAGCGAAGCAAGCAATCTCATCCTTACGCCTGATGGTTGCTACGCCTGGGAAAATACCTTTAAATTTGCCGACCTATGTTTATTGATCGTTTTGCGCGGTAACTAGTTGGCTCCACAGCCCGCCGATCTGCCATAGCCCCTGATTTAGTAGAGCCGTCAAGATTGCCATCGCTCCATAGTATCGGCTCGTTTGCTAAGCGATTTTACTATCCGAACATAGGCCGTGTCGCTCGCGATTTTGTCGTTGGAATTTTAAAATTTGACTCAAATTTGCATAACGCCCCGGCCGCCGCAAGAACTCAAATTTAGCTTGCAAAATTTAAATTCTCATTTTGTAAATAATTTTGATAAATTTTCGCTGTTTCTTGACGGCGATCAAGTCGTTATTATAAATAAAATCTTAAAATCTGTAACTAATTTTTTATAAAGGATTTTCTATGAGTTACAATCAAGAGATGTTCTGTCACCAGTGCCAAATGAGCGCGCCTGAGGGCTGCGGCGCAAAGGGCCAAAGCAAAGGCACCTGCGGCAAAACCTCGACGCTGGCGTTACTTCAAGACACTATGGTTTTCGGACTTAAAGGCCTTAGCGCCTACCGCCACCACGCGCACGAGCTCGGCGCCGATACTAGCGCGGTCGATACCGTCATGGCGGACACGCTGTATTTCACGCTGACGAACTCAAATTTTAACTTTGGCGAGCATATCGCGCAGCTGATGGCCGTCGGAAGCGCGGGCGTGCAGATGATGGATATTTTAAGCGAGGCGCATACCGCAAAATTCGGCGTACCGACCCCTGTTAAAGTAAGCCAAAACAAGGTCGAGGGCAAGGCGATTTTGGTTAGCGGCCACAACCTGCATGCGCTTGAGGCGCTACTAAAAGCAACCGAGGGCAAGGGCATCAATATCTACACCCACTCCGAGATGCTTCCTGCGCACGGCTATCCGCAGCTTCGCAAGTATCCGCATCTAAAGGGCAACGTCGGTAAGGCGTGGTTCGATCAGACCAAGCTTTTTAACGAATTTAAAGGCGCGATTTTGATGACTACCAACTGCATCGTGCCGCTTCGCTCGTCCTGTAGCTACGCAGATAGGCTGTTTGGCTATTCTATCGCTGGCACAGACGGGATCAAACATATCCAAAACGACGATTTTACGCCGCTCATCGAGTGCGCGCTTGCATGCGGCGACGTGAGCATGGACAGCGACGAGAGCCTGGTGACGGGCGGACACTACAAGACGATTTTGAGCCTTGCACCGCAAATTTTGGACGCGATCAAATCTGGCAAAATCCGCCGCTTTTTCGTCATCGCGGGCTGCGACGCGCCGGGCAAGGGACGGGAGTATTACCGCGAGCTAGCGCTTAGCCTGCCGAAAGACTGCGTGATTTTGACCTCCAGCTGCGGCAAATTCCGCTTCAACGACGTGGATTTCGGAAATGTGCCAGGCACCGAGCTTCCGCGATATATCGATCTAGGCCAGTGCAACGACAGCAACGGCGCGGTCAAGATCGCCCTTGCGCTTAGCGAGGCTACGGGCATCGCGGTAAACGACCTGCCAGTCTCGATCGTGTTGATGTGGATGGAGCAAAAGGCGGTCATCATCCTGCTTGCGCTGTTTAGTCTGGGCGTTAAGAATATCAACGTGGGCCCTACGGTGCCTGAGTTTTTCAACGACGAAATTTTGGGCTTTTTGGTGCAAAATTTCGGCCTTCGCCTAATCAGCGGCGACGCGCAGGCGGATCTGAAATACTTCCTGGGCAAATAACCGTCGCTTGGGCAATCTTTGCGGGTGCGCGAATGCTGCATAAAACAGCGCGCAGAATTTCTCGCGATTTCTCGCATGCCCGTAATCCGCTCGCACCCGCTAAATTTTAAATTTTCGGCGGGGCGGCAATTTTATAAAATTTCAAATCCGCCCTCCCGCTTCTAACTTTCATCGCGGCTCGCTTTAAATTTTATAAAAACACCCGCCTTAGCATTAGGGCAACTTCTGTTAAAAACCAAATTTGCAAATTTGACGCTCCCTTTAAATTTGATTATTTTTCGCACGGCTACCGCAAACTTTGATTTGAAATTTGATTAGCTTGCATAGTCCGTAATTTTAGCCCTATTTGCGCCAAATGTTTCTCGCGACCCCTCTGTCTCTTTTGAATATTTATTAAAGATTTTATCTGCGTATAGCGTAAGATTTATTGCTTACTCGCCCAGCCTGTATCGGGGTTTTATGAAACTATTTAAACCAAATTTGGCTACGACAATAAACTGCGCTAAATTTAATATCTTTATAGCTAGGTATTGTTTTGAAATTTATGTAGTTTAATTTATGGGCATCTAGGCGTAAATTTGCGCAAACGTATTATCCTATTTTTTAATCCATTTCTCAAATTTATGCCGAGCATTTTATTAAGCTAGCCTTTTAAACCCATTCTGACGCGGTTTATGCAGGTAAACGCAAGCAAAAATGCTACCGCATAAAGCGCCAAACTAAACCATGAGGGCAGCCACCCAAATACCGCATATATAGTGCCGAAAAGCCCGAATACGAAGGCGCGGTCGCTCTTGCCCATAGGTCCGTCGTACCGCCTGCCGCTGCCGTGCACCTGCCCTAGGACGCCCAAAAACTCACTCATAAAGGCTAGAAAAATAACAAGCGCGATAACGCCCCAGCCAAACGGAGCCACAAAAGCAAACGGTAGATAAAGCGCAGTATCGGAGATAACGTCGGTAGCTTCGTTTAGATAGCCTCCTAGCGGCGTTTTTTGATTAAATTCTCGGGCCAGCATGCCATCGATAGCATTTAGCGCCATACGTAAAAACATCCAGATAGGCAGTAGAAAAAACAAAGTAGAGACGTCGGCAAATTTGACGAGTAGCGCGCCTAGTAATACAGACAGGACGCAGGCAGCGAGCGTAACTTGATTTGCCGTAACGCCAGCGCTGTAAAGACGCCTTACTAGCGGACGAAGTAGGTTTTGAAATTTGGGTTTTAACTCGTAGATACTCATAACACTCCAAGCAATTTAAATTTTAGCATTTTCTCAAAAAAATACTTGAATAAAGTTTAATGAAGATTTGCGTGTATTTTTTAACGCTCTACTTAATTCTTTGCATTGATTTAGTCTATAGGACTTTATGGCAAACAAGATAAATCAATATTAGCTGCCGATATTTTGATAAAAATAAATCAAGATCGTATTATGGCCACAAATGTTTAAATTTCCGAACCTTAATAGCACCTTTTCTAAACTTCTATTAGTCAAAAACGCAAATATCCTAAAGCCGGATAAAACAAACAAGGTTGGTTAAATTTGTTAATTAAATAAACCATAGGAATATAAAGCCGAGAATATAACTGTAAAAATGGATTAAAAAAGAAATTAAAGCGAAGTTTAAATAGAAAAAGAATAAAAACAAAGCCCGCAACGACCTACTTTCCCGACATCCCAGTAAGGGAGAGTATCATCAGCCAGGACGAGCTTAGCTTCTTGGTTCGAGATGGAGCAAGGCGTTTCCTCGTCTGTATAGTCACGGGCAGTGTTAAATAAAAGATATAATAGCTAAATCTTTTATTTAACACTACTAGATAAAGTTAAAAGTCATAAACAAAGTTTTATAAAAATATGCCGATTTGGTTTACAAGATATGTCATGGATATTTTTCAAAGAGGTATATTTTCAACAGTAACATTTATGATAGTAATGTTTCTAGGAGTTATTACAACTCATAACAAATATACACGAAAACTTATGAGTATAAGAGGTGAAATGTCGATTATCGGTTGTTTTGCTGCACTTTGTCATAATGTGGCTTTTGGAATAAGATACTTTGTAGAATTTTTTACAAATGCATCAAAAATGAATGTATATACTAAGACGGCAACAATAATAAGTTTAATTCTTATAGCTATGATGATTCCGCTTATGATAACTTCATTCAAGTGTGTAAGAAAGAAAATGAAAGCTAAAAATTGGAAAAATTTACAAAAATTAGCATATCCGTTTTTTTACTTGATATATGTTCACTTGATGGTTTTGTTTATGCATAAACCTGAAAAACATATGCTATCAATAGTGTTATATACTGTTATTTATATGTTATATACGGTTCTTAGAATTAGAAAATGTTTAATAACCAAAAAAAGACAAAGATAAAAATCTAGACTATTGTAAAGTTAAATTACAATAGTCTTTTTTTTGTTGTAAAACATCTCAATATCTATACTCGATATAAAGCATTGTATGC
>NZ_CALINL010000219.1 GCF_938045225.1 uncultured Campylobacter sp. | reverse complement strand
AAAAACCCCGCCGTTTCAAGCCCCGCGATCGTCTCAAAATCCGCCGCGAAAAAGGCGGGAATACTCGCGATCAAAAAGCAAATTCCCGCGATAAAATAACCGCCGACTAGCTTAAAAGGCGGCGCAAAGGTGTTTAAAAGCATGACCTATCTCAGTGGCAAAGGCTTGTGTCTACGTTCTTGACGTCCGCGCCCTGCTTTAGGCTAAAGGTCATCTTGACCGCCCCGCCCTCCAGATCCTCGCGCTCTACGTCAAACTGCTCCTGGATTTTAGGGATCAGACCGGCTGGGAATTTATGATTTACCATCACGATTTTAGTGTTTTGGTTTGCAAATTTGATCGCTACCAGCGCATTTACCATAGGCTCGGGCGGTACGCACGGGCGGCTGTCAAAACCAACGAAATCCACTCCGTCTTGGCTATACCTATAAAACGGCACCGTCGCGCCCTCGGCGTTAAACTGCTCGGCGTTTTTGAAAAAATCGCTCATTTTTTATCCTTGTTTTAAATTTGGAGAATTATACTCTTATTTTGCGTGCGGGCGTCTTGACCTTGCTTAAGGGGTTAAATTTTGCATATTTTAATACAAAATAAACAAAATTTCAAAATATTTTAAGGGGGGGGGGTAAAATATGCCCGTAATTTCAACACAAAGGATAAAAAAATGAGTCTATATCTTACTCTAAAAGATAAATTGCCAAGCGATGCTTTTTATATGAAAGATAAACTTGATAATCTAAGCGAAGATAAGGCAAGAGCCGTATCGATGTTAAATCTTAAAAGCCCGGTGGTAGGCTTGGTTCTCGGACTTTGTTTCGGTGCGTTTGGCGTAGATAGATTTTATAAAGGCGATATCTTGCTTGGCATTTTAAAGCTTATTACATTAGGAGGATTGTTTATTTGGGCGCTAATAGATTTATTTTTAGTTTATAAAGGTATTAAAAAAGACAATCTAAACCTACTAAATTTGACAATTATGTAAAGATTAAAAATGAACAATGTATTGTTAATAAATGAACTAAAATCAAGATTACCGTCAAATTTGTATATGAATCTCGTAATGAGCAAAAAGCTTGAAAATTTAGACGAAGCTCAAAGTTCTCAACTTGCAACCGAGGCATCTTATATGAAAAAGCCTACTCTTGTATGGCTCTTTGCTTTGCTGCTCGGAAGTTTCGGAGCGCATAGGTTTTACGCAGGCAAGCCTACGGGCGGCATAGTTTTCATAATCCTTACGATATGGATGATCGCCGCATCCGTCTACAATCCGAATGCCGGCATAGACAATATAATTCCGCTTATTTATATAGCTTCCGTAATCGACAGCGTTGTTTTATCGAAAAAAATAGCCGCTCAAAATTACCGAAAAGTTACGCTAGTATTGGGCTGAAATGTTTATTACGCAGCTTGATAAATTTCCTAGCCATAGCCTATTTTTGGTAAGAGAGAAATTTAGTTCGTCAAATCAAAAACAGCAAGAAGTGCTAAATTTCGCAAATTTTAAAGACCCAACCGTTACGCTAATACTAGGTATATTCTTAGGAATGTTCGGAGCCGATAGATTTTATATCGGCTCTATGGGCATAGGCGCCTTAAAGGCGTTTATGCTATTTTTTATATTTGTGGCTTTATGCACTATAGATGCGGCTCATATAGACGGGGCGATGAGCGAGGGAGCATACAATGATGTTTTAGGTGTCTCAGTGCTCATTCTTGTCGTCTATCTTATTTTCGTAGCCGTTGATATATTTTTATCGTTTAAAGCTTGTAAAGAGAAAAATTTACAAACTTTTATTGAAATTTTAGAAATCTATAAAGAAAAATAGGAGAAAAAATGAAAAAAATTATTTTTGGGGCGTCCGCTGCACTTCTGCTCGCAGGATGCGGTTCAAATGTGGATTTAGTAAAAGACGGAGTAATGGAATTTGACAAAAGCATTACCGTAGGTGATGCGATAGATAAC
>NZ_CALINL010000218.1 GCF_938045225.1 uncultured Campylobacter sp. | reverse complement strand
TGTTTTTGCGTTAAATTTTAGTTTTGCGGGGCGGCGAGATGTAGGCATTCGTTTTTATGTTTCGTCGGTTGGCGAAGTCGAAACTAAATTTTTAACAAGTCGCTACGTCTTGCGAATCCAAAACATCTTACGATAAATTTTACTTAAAAAAAGCTCGCAAATTTGGCGCGCAAATTTTAAACGGTAAATTTGAAAACTCGTAGTCTGTAAAAATATTTAAATAGCTTCGGAAGAAATTAAAGAGAATTTCTTGTCTTCGAGGCGATAAACTTCGTCGCATCTTTGCGCAAGTTCGTTGTCGTGAGTAACCAAAACCAGTGCCGCATCGTTTGCTTTTATGTAGTTAAACAGCGTTTGCATCACCTCGTTTGCTGTCTGTTTGTCTAAATTTCCCGTAGGCTCGTCGGCAAATATCACGCGCGGTTTTTTACAAAGCACCCTAGCGATTGAGACGCGCTGCTGCTGGCCGCCGCTTAGCTCGCCTACTTTTTGATTCATTACGCCGTCTATTTTTAAATTTGACAAAATTTCATCGTCGATCTTTTGTGCGGATAAAACGGAGGCCAGCTCGATATTTTCGTGCGCGCTAAAGCCTTTAAAAAGATAATGCGCCTGAAAAATGATACCGAAATCAAATCTGCGGATACGCAAGAGCTCGTTTGCTGATAGATCGTAAAGCGACTTGCCGCCGTAGATAACTTCGCCGTTTTTGGGTCGCAAAAGAGTGGAAAGTATGTGGAGTATGGTTGATTTGCCGCAGCCGCTGACGCCCGTTATAGCGCAACTGCCGCCGGCATTGACGCTTAAATTTACATTCTCAAAGAGCGTATAATCATACGCAAAGCCTAGATTTACGCCCTTTAAGATTTCCATTAATTTAGCCTATTTGAGCCGCAACCTCGGCTGCAAAGTCTTCGTTTTTCTTCTCTAAACCTTCGCCAAGCTCAAAGCGAACGTATTTTACTACTTCGATCTTGCCACCTAGCTCTTTGCCTTTTTCTTCAACGACTTGCTCGATAGTTTTTTTATCGTCCATTACGTAAAACTGTCCAAGCAGCGTAAGGCGCTGATCTAAAACGGTGTTGTCGGCATAAAATCTCTCGATCTTGCCAGGTATGATCTTATCCCAAATTTTCTCAGGCTTACCCTCGGCTTTTAGTTC
Source organism: uncultured Campylobacter sp. (assembly GCF_938045225.1). Lineage (GTDB taxonomy): Bacteria > Campylobacterota > Campylobacteria > Campylobacterales > Campylobacteraceae > Campylobacter_A. The sequence goes on along the minus strand of NZ_CALINL010000218.1, from coordinate 7,258 downwards.
TTCTTCGATCGCTTTCGTAGCCTTAGCAAGCTCGGCATCGCCTATTTGGCAGCGGCTAGCATACTCAGGGATGTGGTGAAGCGGCTTGCCAAGGCGTTTTAGCTCTTCGTTGTCTTTTTCGAGCTCAGCACGAAGCGCGATAAATTCTTTCTCGACAAAATCTTTATCAAGGTCTTTATAGCTTATTACGCTTGGTTTCATAGCAGCTGCATGCATGCATAAATTTCTTGCAAATTCAGCTGCTTTGTTAGCGATTTCTGCACTTTCGCAAGCTAGGCCGATAAGCACGCCTACGCGGCCGTTTGAGTGCACATAGCCGTTTACTACGCCTTTGTCGTCCGCTTTTATAGTCTCAAAGCGGCGAACGACCAAATTTTCGCCGATAGTAGCGATCTGGGTTTTAAAATAATCCTCAAATTTAACGCCGTTGATAACGCTTGCGTTTAGGCTCTCGACGTCTTTTATCAAATTCGTTTGGATGTGCGCCGTAGTGTCTTTTGTCAAATTTTGAAACTGAGCGTTTTTAGCGACGAAGTCAGTCTCAGAGTTTATCTCGCTGATAGTTGCGGTTTTGCAGTGATCGCAAACAACAACACTCACAAGACCCTCGCTAGCTAGGCGGTCAGCTTTTTTAGCAGCTTGACCTAGACCTTTTTCGCGCAATATATCGACGGCTTTTTCCATATCGCCGTTAGCTTCAGCTAGCGCCTTTTTGCAGTCCATCATTCCGGCTCCGGTTGATTCGCGGAGCTCTTTTACCATTTGTGCGCTGATTTCCATTATTCTTCGTCCTCGCTGAAGTCCTCGGAGAAGTCTTCGTTAACGGCCTCGTTTACGACTGCGTCTTTTTCAGCTTGACTTACGACCTCTTTGCCTTCTTCTTGCTCGCCGCCGTCTTTTTCAAGCTGAGAGCGTCCCTCGATGATAGCCTCAGCCATCTCTTGGCAGAAAAGCTGAACTGAGCGGATCGCGTCGTCGTTGCCGGGGATCGGGAAGTCGATAACGTCAGGATCGCAGTTTGTATCGATCGGAGCTACGACAGGGATTTTTAGGCGATTAGCCTCTTGAACGGCGATTTTTTCTTTTACGGTGTCGATGACGAAAATCATATCAGGCACGGTTTTTAGGTTTCTGATACCGCCTAGAGACGCTAGAAGCTTCTCTTTTTTGCGGCGAAGCATCAAAGCCTCTTTTTTAGTTAGTAAATTTATCGAACCATCTTCTTCCATAGTCTCGATAACTTCTAGTTTGCGGATAGACTGGCGGATAGTACCGAAGTTCGTCATCATGCCGCCTAGCCAACGGTGATTTACGTACGGCATGCCGCATTTTTCGGCATACTCTTTTAGAGTTGCACCGGCTTGCTTTTTAGTACCTACGAAAAGTATAGTTTTACCCTCTGCAGCCGCGTCGCGAACGACGTTATAAGTGTAGCGGAAGTAGCGGATAGTTTTTTGTAGATCTATGATATAGATACCTTTTCTCTCGCCGAAAATGAATTTTTTCATCTTCGGATTCCATCTGCGCGTTTGGTGTCCGAAATGAACGCCGCACTCTAGCAAATCTCTCATTGTTACCATGAGTTTTCTCCTTGTGGGTTGCCCCGAAATTTAGGTTTCTCCTCCACACCCATTAACATTTGCTTTTGACAAACGCAACCAAATTTTAGGACTGGTGTGTGCGAATTGAAGGTTGGATTATATTTAAAAATAACTGAATTAAAGCTAAATTTAATATAATCCAAACCTCGGCGCGGTTAAATTTTGCGCCGTAAAGGCTAGATGCTCGCAAGCGGCGCGAGCAAGATTATACGTCAAATTTAAACTCGCCAAATTTTAAGGAAGCGGCGAATTTGTTTCAAATTTCACTCAAAAAATCCCTTTTTCACGAGCTTGCCCTCTTTCACGCAAAACTCCCCTTTCGCGATCACGCTATCTAAATTTAGAGCTTCGTCAAATACCGCAAAATCAGCGTCAAAGCCAGCTTTTATCTCGCCCTTGCCGTTTAAATTTAGATATTTTGCGACGTTTTTGCCCATCATGCTTAGCGCTTGCGGGATAGTTAGGATTTTATTTTTGACACAGGCCTGCAAGACCTCTAAATTCGTCTCGCACGAAGCGCAGCCGTAGCCGACCAATGCGCCGTTATCGTCAAATCTAGGCACGCTGCCGTTGCCGTCCGAGCTCATCGTTAGGCGCTCTAAATTTAGCCCGTTAGCAAGCCCGTACGCGATAGCTTCGTGAAGCGGCATAAACTGGCTTCCGCCGCTCGTGATGTCGATATAGCCGCCCATTTTTTGAAATTTGATCGCTTCATCAAAAAGCTCCTTTGTCCGCGCGCAATGCGTCGGCGAAAAGTAATTAACCGGGAACGAATAATCCTTGATCACGCTAAAAATCAGGTCAAATTTATCCGCGAGCCCGCCCATATGCATGTGCAGCACGCCGCCTTTTTTCGAGATCATTCCGCCGATGCGGATCTGCGTTAGGGTTTTGATGAGCTCCTGAGAGGTCGGGTAGCTGCCGCGGTTGTCGCTCATTGCGATCTTACAGCCGATAACCTTGTCGATGAGCACCAGATCGCGCGTGACGGAGCCCGTAAATGTAACGCTAGGCAGCGCGTAAGAGCCGGTGTGGATGAAGGTCGAGATGCCCTCGTATTCGAGCGCTTTGGCTTTTGAGTAGAGGTTTTCCAGGCTCCTAGTGCACCCATCCGTACCCAGCGTCCCCACGACCGTCGTCGTGCCGTAGCGGATGATTTGCGATAGCGTTATTTCGGGCGTTCGCGAGTGATAGCCCGCCTCGCCGCCGCCGCCCGTGATGTGCACGTGCTGATCGATGAGCCCCGGCGCTAAAATTTTACCCGCTAGGTCGTAAATCTCAAGACCTTCAACTCGAAAATCAAGCCCATTAGAAACGGCTAAAATTTTACCTCCGCCTACTAAAACGTCGCTCCTGCCGACATGCTCGGGCGCGTATAGGTCGGCATTTTTAAGTAACAGCATATTTTCTCCTTTGCTTTGGATTTTTGAATGCAAATTTACGTTTTTGGCTTATTTTGACTACGATATCACGCCGTCATTTTACATCAAATTTGATAAAAACAGGATATTTCGGTTTTGGGCGGAGAAACGGTAGTTTGAGTGATACTTGGTTTTATTTTTGTAGATTTAGCAGGTAGTCAAATTTAGCCGACTATCCGCTTAGCTGTACGCTCTCTTCTATCTTCATTAGTCCCGTAAATACGCGCTCTACGGCCTCTTTTTGCTCGTCCGAGATTTCGATCTTTTTCTCACTTAAAAGCAAATTTACGAGCTGCTCGTTTTGCAGCGTCTGGACGTCAAATTTTCTCGCATTTGCGGCGATTTTTGCCGCGAGAGGATTTTTTGATTTAAAATTTTCGTATGGCATTTTTCTCGATTTTTAGTGGATTTTTAGGGTTATTATAAAAAATTTGCAGTAAATTTCGGCTCAAATTTAAACTCGGCGCGCACTTTGCAAGACGCAAAACACGCGACCGAGTTAAATTTAAGGCTCTAGCCTGGCTTAACGCTTTAAGATTTTAGCGTTTTCGCAGCCGACCTCTAGCCCCATCTTGCACGCTTTTTCGTAAAATTTAACCGCGGCTTTGACGTCCGCACTTACGCCCATGCCGCGCTCGCTCATGTAGCCCGCCTCGTTGCAGCCTTTAGCTAGCCCAAGCTCGCATGAGTTTTTATAGAGCTCGTACGCCCGAGCTTCGTTTTTTGCTATGCCGGCACCCGTCTGGTACGCATACGCTAGCGCGTAGCAGCCCAGCTTATCGCCCATTTTGCAAGCTCGCTCGTAAAATTTAGCCGCCGCCCCAGGCTGCTTTGCTGCGACCTTGCCGCTAGCGATCATCGCGCCTATATCGTAGCAGGCACGCGCATGTCCGCCTTCGCACGCTAGATTAAAGAGTCTCGCCGCCTCGCTAAAATCCGAGACTCGGTACATCGCTAGCGCGTCTTCAAACTGCTTGTTTGCCAAATTTGCAGGCGCGCTCGCAGGGACGCTTGCCATCTCGTTTGAGGATCTCGTTTGTGCTGCCAAAAGCGCACTCGCCGCAAAAATCAAACAAAGTAAAATTTTTCTCATACTGACTCCTTTTTATGAGGTTTCGATTTAAATTTTAGCCCTTTTTAATAAACATAAATGAAATTTTAACTAAACTTGCCCAGCCTCACTCTCGTCGGCGCCCAAATTTAGAGCCCACGGCTATTTTGACAAGATTTTATTCATCGCAAAGCCGCAAAATCGTCCCGTGACGCCCTCTCTGCGATATGAAAATAGCTCCCTCGTCTCAAACGTACAGCGCGGATCAAACTCCGCTCGCTCAACGCCAAGCGCGGCAAATTCGTCCCGCAAGGCTGCCTCCATGTCAAATTTGCCGCCATTTTTATAGCGGTTAAACTCGGCCATATCTAGCTCGCCCACCTCGTAGTTTCGCGCTTTGATATTTGCGCCCACGAATACGCGCAGATCGCCAGCCTCGCAGCCAAACTCGCTCGCCATCAAATTTACCGCATTCGTACAAATTTTACCCGTTACGCCCGCTCTGCCCGCATGTACGGCGGCAACCACGCCGCGCCTCTCGTCCGCGATCAAAACGGGCGAACAGTCGGCAACCAAAACGCAAAGCACTACGCCTCTAAGCGCGGTTATCACGCCGTCGCAAGGCTGTAGCTCATCATCAAGATTTCGCAAAATTTCCACGCGATTTGAGTGAATTTGATGCATAAATTTTAGATTGTCGGGTGCGATGCCGATTTGCTCGGCTAAAATTTCTCGATTTTTAGCGACGTTTGCGGGCAAGTCGCCGACGTGATCACCCAAATTTAAACCCTCGTACGCGCCCTCGCTTACTCCGCCAAAACGCGTCGTAAAGCCGAGTTTTAGGAGCTCGCTCTCAAAAACTATGTCTAAAATTTCCCGCTTCATTTTCGTCAAATTTAACCCGCCAAACCTAATAAAGGCTCGCGATATGCTGCGACTCGTCCCAGCTAATCTCGCTTTTGCCGCCGTTTTGGGCACCGTGGCTAAACTCCAGCTGCCTAGCCACGTAGCGCGCGAGCAGATCGCTTTCCACGTTTACGCGGCGTCCTGACTCAAACTCGCCGAACAAACTCTCGCGAAACGTGATCGGGATGATCGTTAGGCGCACGCCTGTGGGCAAAACTTCGTTGATCGTGAGGCTCACGCCCTCGACCGCGATGCTACCTTTGTTTGCCATCAGCGGCATAACGCTAGAGGGCAAATTTATATAAAAATCAACCCCGTTTTCGCGCCGCTCTATGCGCGCTACCTCGCCGATAGCGTCTACGTGGCCTTGCAGCAGATGCCCATCCACGCGGTCTGCTAGCCGCATGGCAGGCTCTATGTGCACGCGTCCGCGCAAATTTTCCGTCACGATGTGCGCCCTAGTCTCGGCGCTAAGCTCCACGCTAAAGCCGTCTGCGTGCAGCTGCGTCACGCTAAGACAAGCGCCGTTTACCGCGACGCTATCGCCTAAATTTGGGCGGTATGCGGCTTTTAGTCGCAGGGTATTTTGCGAATAGCTCGCAACCTGCGCGATCTCTCTAATCAGTCCGTTAAACATTTTTCGTCCTTAAATTTTGAGCTATTTTATAAAATTTAGCCTCAGAACGGGCTAAATTTGACGCCCAAATTTTACCGCTCGCTTTTTAGCGCGGCGTAAATATGCAAAACCCGCAGAGCAATCGCCCAAAGCTTGATCAAAATTTAATACACTTTAAAAATATTTAAGATAAAATAATCGCCGACTAATAATCATAAGAAACGATAAACTTGAAAAAATCACGACTAGGTCTACTCGAGACCGATATTTTAGACGTTTTGGATCAAAACGAACTTGCTAAATTTAACCACGAGCTTCTGGCTAAAGGCGCCACGATCTACGCAGAATCAATCAAAGTAGTAATATTTAAAAGCGGCTCGGGCAAGCTCTCGTTTTTCGAGGACGGCGAGGAGTTTATCGTCTATCACCTCCAAAAAGACAACATCTCGATCGTGGACGACGTGTGCGTGCTGGAGATCCTGGAGGATAGCGAGGTCTACTCGATCGACGCGGGCGATATGGGCGAGCTACTAAAAAACGAGAGATTTGCCAAAGCATACGCCGATACACTCGTAAATATCTCCTTGCTGCAGCGTCAAATCATAAAATCGATACTTTTTGAAAGCGCAAAGGGGCGCATCGCAAACTTCCTCGTCGAGCTCGCCGCCGAGCAGAATTTGACGCAAAACGGCTACCACTACGTCTTTTTACCGTTTTCGCTAAAGGTGCTTTCAAGCTTCGTCGGACTCAAGCGCCAAAGCGCAAGCACGGCCTTTAACGAACTAATCAAAGACGACATCATCAGACGCATAACGCCGCATGAATTTTTGATAGTGGATTATGAAAAGCTACAAAGCTATACGAACTAAAATTTAAATTCACGCACCAAAAACCTTACGACAAAAACGCCAAATTTGAGTTTTTAAATTTAATGTAGTTAAATTTGTAAATTTAGTAAGCTATGTAATAAATATTCAAGACAGAATAGGCGTAGTTTAGCTTTAAAATTTTAACCCGTAAGGGAGCGGACTCGTCGTCCGTAACCGAAACGGGTTTAAAATTTTAAAGTTTAAAATCCGTTCATTTATGGGGAATTATTTCTTTTTCATATCAAATTTATTCGCCATAAATCCAACTAATCCCACAAAGAAAAGTCCGCCGCAGATATTGCCTAGCGTAACCGGAACTAGGTTTTTAACGATGAAATTTCCCCAGTTTAGCACATCTAGCTTATCAGCCGTAGTGTGGAGCAACGCTGCTGCCGCATTTACGTCGCCGCCGCTTGCTGCTATGTAGTGAGCTTTTGAGATGATGGCTTCGGTGATGATGAACATATTTGCCACGCAGTGCTCCATCGAGCATGCGACAAACGCGCCTATCATCCACATGATGGCAAAAAATTTGCCCGCAAGGTTGCTCTCGCTGGTCGCAGTCCAGATAGACATACAAACAAACACGTTACAAAAGATACCGCGGATAAATAGCTCGTGAAACGGCGCCGTGATCTTGCCGATACCGGCCGGTACGAAGTGCTGCAAGATGTAGCCGTCGTATTTTAGTGGCAAACCAGAGTAGTAGTACATATAAGCGATCAATGCGCCACCAACGAAGTTAAATATCCAAACAATTACCCAGTAGCCTATGGTTTTGCCAAATGGTAATT
>NZ_CALINL010000217.1 GCF_938045225.1 uncultured Campylobacter sp. | reverse complement strand
CAATTCGTGAGCTGGAATTATACAAGCAAGATGCTTAAAAGAAGCTGAAGGAAAAAGATAATTGTGGAAAAATTTCACAATCAAGAGCGATCGGCAAAAGCAACCTGCAAAAAGCCGGTTTCAGGCGCTATAGTTATAGTAGCTGTTTTTTTGGAAGTACTTAAAAGATGCTTAAACAAACATAAAAGTTTGCCTAAGCATGCCAAATTTTATTGAAAAAGAGATTTTAAAGATAGATTTTCGTTAAAGATTAAATCTTGCGTTCTTTTATTATATTTAAAGATAGTTACGTATTTGCCGCCGTTTTCTTTAAATAGTCCGCCGTTTACGAGCATAGCATCTATTCCCTCTTTTTCCTCGCCGCTACCGAATATAAACTCGCCCGGCGTCGTATCAAGCTCGATTTTACCGCTAAAATTTATAGCAGTCGGGATATTATCAAGGAAATTTTGACTATCTATCCCGTCCGGGTCGATAGAAATCTCAAAATTTGAGACATAGCTCTTGCCTGCCGCATTTTTAAAATTTAAATTTTCAAATGTAAGCTTCGGCGCTCTTTTTATAGATTTATCAAGCGCTTGCATTATAGCCGCAAGCTGAGCTTCAGGCTCTCCCTTTGCATTAATAATATCTTCAAACGCGCCTTTATCTAAATTTGAAAATTTCGTTTTTATCAAAAAGTCTTTAAATTCATATTTTCCATATTTTATTTTCTCTATAGTGCTCGTATCATCCTGCGTTAAAGTATCGCTTAGCACGGTTAGTTTTGAGTCGCTCGCTATCTTTCCGATTTGCAGAGCCTCGGCACCCGAAATCACGTCTATACCGCCAAGTTCAAATTTATAAGCGCTATTTACGAGAGCTTTTGAGATCATATTAGGCTCGATCGGCGTTTCGTACTTCACGTCGTAGTCGATATTTTTTATCTTTATAGCGACACCTTGTTTACTAGCAAAATCGATAAAGTCGTTTACAAAAGTAGCTCCGGTTATTTTCTTTTCGCCGTTTATGTCAAAATTTAAAAACGATTTGGCGAGATTTAGCTTATTGCCGTCTTGTTCTTTTTGCACTCCGACTAGCTCAAAGACGAATTTTTTATCTCCGCCAGAAGCACCGTCCGCGTGAAATTTGATAGGTCTAGTCGTATCAAATATCTCTTTTATGAAATTTTTATACGGGTCGTTTAAAAACTCGGCATCGCCCGCGACTTCAAATTTACCCAGCAAGCTGTCAAATCCATGCGAGATATTCATATCGATTTTTATCGCTAGATCCTCGGGTGCGCCGTACTCTTCGCCAAGAGAGACGAGCTCGTTTATGTAGTTTTTAGACAAAACCACGTCGTAGTTTGCGTGCGATTTTAGCAGACCGCCCTCAAATACGCTGTTTTTGACCTCCATACCGTTTGCTTTGATTAGGTTCAAAGCCTCGTTATATTTTTCCTCCACCTTGTTTGCGTTAAATTTTAGCCCGCCAAAAACCACGCCGGCTATAATCACCAATACAATGAGTAACTTTTTCATTCCGACCTTCCTTTCTTTTTCGTCGCTTGTTGTAGATATACCCAGATGAGCGCCAGTAGCGAAAACATCGCAACCGGCATCAGCCAGCCGTTTTCGCCCATAAAATCCCACGCCCGCTCAAACGCCTCACCCGCCCAAAAGCTACCTAGTCCGAGCAAAATCGCCCAAGCTACCGCGCTAACAACGTTTATGACGCTAAATTTAGCAAACGAATACTTCGTAAGTCCGATAGCAAGCGGGATGAGAGTCTTTAGTCCGTAGATAAATTTTTTGAAAAATATTATTTTATTTCCGTGCTGCTTGAATAAAATTTGAGAGAAGGCAAGCTTGCGTTTATGTCTAGCCAGATACGGCATCACGGCCGCGCGGTTATACCTGCTGACATAAAAAAGCAGCGTATCGCCGATAGCGTTAGCTGCGGCTGCCAGCACGATACTCACGGTTATGTCCATCTTGCCTAGATGAGCTAGCACGCCGGCTGCGATGATAGCAACCATGCCCCCTCCAAGCGAATATAAAAACACTATCACGTACCCGTAGGTCGATAGCGAGGTTAGCATCTCTTGCAAATTTGGCCTTTAGTATTTTGAGATAGCGCTCATTAGCGCGTTGTATCCGTAGCTATCCATCCTTAGAGGCGCGTCGCTAGTTTTAGCTAGCACTGCTCCGCCAAAGCTCGCCCCGGCAAAAAATCCGTCGTTGTCCGTATACGCGTAGATATCGCTAGTAAAGCTAAAATCGCTCACTCTACCGTAAAATTTGCCCGTATCGGCAAATGCAAACGATGCGTCGGCGTTTATCGTGATTTTGGCGTCTTTTATGTCGGCCACCAGGCTATCTTTTAGGATAAAAAGCACGAGCGAGCTATTTTCGTAACCCACCTGCAGTCCGATACTGCCGCCGCTGATATCCACGACCATCATTTCGCTGGGTGCGTACGGGTTTCCCACGAGCATCACGCCCTTACCGTGCATACCGCCCAGCACGAAGCCAACTTTAGTAATGCTCGGAAAAACGACGACCGCTTTTGCATTTTGAAGCAAAGCCTTAACCGGTGCGTCCGCGTTTTTACGCATCGTCGTCGTAAAAGAATTTGACGCGTTTAGCACGAGCTCGTCGTTTGCCGCAAGCGCTAAAACGCAAAAAATCGCTAGTAAAATTTTTCTCATTTTCTACCTAAATTTGACCTATTTTGCCATTTCTATAGCTCTGGTTTCGCGGATCACGTTTACTTTAATCTCGCCCGGATACTGCACCTTACTCTCGATCTCTGCGGCGATCTCTTTAGCCACAAGCACTGCTTCGTCGTCGTTTATGAGCTTGGCGTTTGCGATGACGCGGATCTCGCGGCCCGCGTTTATCGCGTATGCTTGTTTGATGCCTTCTTTACTTTTTGCGATGTTTTCTATCTCTTCAACGCGTTTTAGGAAGCTCTCAAGCACCTCTCTACGCGCTCCGGGGCGAGCCGCACTTAGAGCGTCCGCAGCGCAAACGGCGGCGCTTTCTACGCTAGTTGCCTCCTCGTGCCCGTGGTGGGCGTAGATGGCATTTATGACGACGGGGTGTTCTTTGTAGCGTTTGCAAATTTCAGCGCCCAAATCGACGTGGCTGCCCTCAAATTCATGCGTCAAGGCCTTGCCGATATCGTGCAGCAAGCCCGCTCTTTTGGCTAGTTTTTCATCCCCGCCCGTTTCAGCGGCGATGATGCCGGCAAGATGAGCCACCTCGAGGCTGTGCGCGAGGGCGTTTTGTCCGTAGCTGGCTCTAAATTTTAGCTTACCGATTAGTTTCATTATCTCGGGATGGATTTTGCTAAGGCCTAGGTCGATGACGATATTTTCGCCCTCCTCTAGGATCGAAGCCTCAAATTCTTCGCATACTTTTTTATGTAGATCCTCTATCCTCGCAGGCTGGATTCGGCCGTCTTGCACCAAAAGCTCTATCACGCGCGTCGCGATCGCCCTTCGGTAGAGGTTAAAGCTGCTTAGCGTGATAGCGTGCGGCATATCGTCGATGATGATATCTACGCCTAGCACCATTTCTAGGGTCTTGATATTGCGCCCCTCTTTGCCGATTATGCGTCCTTTTAGCTCGTCATTTTTGATATCCACGACGTTTATCAGACGCTCGGCGGCAAATTCTCCCGCAAATCGCGACGTAGCCTGCGCCAAAATATAATTCACGCGCTTTTTAGCCTCGCGTTTGGCCTCCTCTTCGTGTTTTCGTACGATATGAGCGATCTCGGCGCGACTTTTTTCCTCTACTTTTTTTAGCACCTCTTCGCGCGCCTCTTCTTGCGTTAAGCCGGCGGCGTGCTCGAGTACCTTTAGCGCCTCTTGTAGCTTAGCTTGGTAGCTTGCTTTTAGTCCGATTCCTTCTTCATAGACGCTTTTTGCTTCGTTTCGAGATTTTTCTAGCTCGACCCTGCTTTCATTTAAAATTTCTTGCTCGTTTAGCAAAGTTTGCTCTTTTTTACCGATCTCTTCAAATTTTTGCGTGTATTCTTTTTGCAGTTTTACGGCTTTGTCGTCATATTTTTTCTTGGCTTCAAATTCAGCCTCTTGGACTTGGATTTTAGCGTCTTTTAGCGTGCGCTCGGCTTCAAATTCTATCGCTTTAGCCTTTGCTTTTGCCTGCTCTAAAAATATATTGTAGTTCGCGTCGTTGATTTTTTTAGCGATGAGATAGCCTGCGCCAACGCCCGCCGCACCTGCTCCTAAGCCGATTAAAATCTCTATCATAGATTCCTCTTTTTACGTAAATTTTGCTCGGGGTCAGGTAAAAATCACAAGTGACATCGTGATCTTCGGATATGATTTCATTAGTAAAATTGTCTAAAATTTCAACGAATATCAAGGTAGGTCGGTAAGGCAAATTTGCAAAAAATCTATCGTAAAAACCTTTACCGTGCCCTATGCGCGCCATATTTCCGTCCACCCCGAGAGTCGGAACTATAGCTATGTCTATACGCTTTTTAAATATCTTGGTACTTAGCGGTTCTTTTACGCCAAATTTCGTCCGAGATATAAGCGGTAGCCTGGATTTTACCATTTCTAAACTAATACCAAGCATAAACGGAACGAAAATTTCATACCTTTTGGCTAGCTCGCGCCTCAAAATGTAGAAATTTGGCTCATACGAAAGGGGATTAAATATCAAAATCCGTTTCGCTTTAAGCTCGGTTAGCAAATTTAAAAGCGGCTTAAACATCTTATAGTGTTTCGCTCGCGCCGAAATTTGAACCTCTTTTTTTAAAATCCGTTTGGCGTCTCGCCTAAAATCTTCTTTTGTCAAATTTAACGCTCGTTTCATAAATTTTATGTATAATTTCTTCCAAATTTCAAAATAGGAAAAATATGAAAAAAACTCTTCTGATTATACCATTTTTAGCTCTATTTTTAGGCGGCTGCGACAATGAAAATAAAAGCGACGCAAACAAAACTAGCGACGCGACTCCAACAACAACTACGTCTGCTCCTAGCCAAAGCCAAAGTGCAAGCCTAGAAGCGCCTTTTGATCTAACTCTCATGGACGAGAGCAAGATGACACTGCAAAAATTCGACAAAGGCTTTAAAGTCGAGGGTAACGACGAGGCGATTTTGTTTAATTTTTTCGCCACCTGGTGTCCGCCTTGTAAGGCCGAAATACCGCACCTAAATAATCTAAACGATAAATTTAAAGGTAAGCTAAAAATCGTAAGCGTACTTATGGAAGATAAATCAAAGGATGAAATAGACGCGTTTATGAAAAAATATAAGATAAATTTCGACGTCGCTTACGGCGAGGGTAATTCTCGCTTTGCCAAGGCTCTCGGCGGCGTGGTAGGCATACCCTACATAGTGCTTTATAAACCAAACGGCGAATACGCTACGCACTACGTCGGTCTCGTGCCCGAAGAGATGCTAGAAAGCGATATAAATAAGGTGATCGACTGATGTTTGGTTTTTTAAAAAAGGGGCTTGATAAGACGCTAACGGCGATCCGCTCGTCAAAGCCCACCGATAAAAAAATCTCAAAGGAAATTTTAGAAGAGATCCTACTCGAAGCCGATATCGCCTACGAGATCGTCGAGGAGGTCCTCTACTATCTGCCGCCGCAAAACGAGGTCAAAAAAGACGACCTAAAGCGACTCTTAAATACCTACTTCATATACGAAAACGAGCGCGAAGTAAAAAGCGCAAAGCCTTTCGTGGAGCTTATTTTGGGCGTCAACGGAGCTGGCAAAACGACCACGATCGCAAAGCTTGCGAATTTATATAAAAATGAAGGCAAAAGCGTTATTTTGGGCGCTTGCGATACGTTTAGAGCAGGAGCCATCGAGCAGCTACGTCAGTGGGCGCAGAGAACTGGCGTGCCTATCGTCGCTACGCAACAAGGTCACGATCCGTCCGCGGTCGCCTTTGACGCGATAAGCTCGGCCGTGGCTAAAAACCTAGACAACGTCATCCTAGATACCGCAGGTCGCCTGCAAAATCAAACTAATTTAGCCAATGAGTTAAGCAAGATCGTTCGCATCGCAGACAGAGCCTACGCAGGCGCGCCGCACCGCAAAATCCTGATCCTTGACGGCACTCAGGGTAACGCAGGCCTCGCTCAAGCAAAGGCTTTTAACGACATCGTGAGCCTTGACGGCGTCATCATCACCAAGCTTGACGGCACGCCAAAGGGCGGAGCGCTTTTTGGGGTCGCACGCGAGCTGGAGCTGCCGATACTCTACATCGGCACCGGCGAGACGATGAATGATCTAGTCAAATTTAACCCGCACGATTTCGTAGATACTATCGTGGATGAAATTTACGCCTAGATCGCAGACGTAAATTTTAGTTTTTTAGTTTAGCTATTTAAATCGGCTCAAATTTAACAAAATCGCGCCGCCTCACGTGCACTGCGTAAAAAACGCGCTAACCCGCGAGCTTTCGCACCAAAACACATATAAAATCCCGCCGCTGCCAAAAAGCAGCTCCCCATCCTCGCAGCTTGGAAGCT
>NZ_CALINL010000216.1 GCF_938045225.1 uncultured Campylobacter sp. | reverse complement strand
TTTTAAAATGGTACGAAAATGACGAGCTTTGCGTCATCCCAAAGGGTAAGAAAAACGAGGTCGTAAGCTTTGTAAAAGGCGGACTAAAAGATCTCTCTGTGACAAGAACGAGCTTTGACTGGGGTATAAAGCTACCAAAGAGCGCAAACGACGACAAGCACGTTATGTACGTCTGGCTTGACGCACTCATAAACTACTTAACAACGCTAGGATACTCAAGAGATAACGCTAGAATGGACTTTTGGCCGCATACGACACACATCGTCGGCAAGGACATTTTGCGCTTTCACGCAGTTTATTGGCCGGCATTTTTGATGAGCCTTGGCTTGCCACTGCCAAAACACGTCGCAGCACACGGCTGGTGGACGATAGATGGCGAAAAGATGAGCAAAAGCAAGGGCAACGTCATAAACCCAAGCGAGGTCGCAGACGCGTACGGGCTGGAAAATTTCCGCTACTTTATGCTACGCGAAGTGCCGTTTGGGCAGGATGGCGACTTCTCGCAAAAGGCGATGATCGAGCGCATAAACTCCGAGCTTAGCAACGATCTGGGCAATCTTTTAAGCCGTATAGTCGGCATGAGCGAAAAATACTCGGACTTTGAGATAAAGGGCGAAAATTTACGCAAATTTTACGGCGAGGTTTTGGATAGCGGCAACGAATACCTGCAAAACGCTATCAAAAATTTAGAAAGTTTCGCCACTAACCGCTACCTCGAGGAGCTCTTTAAGGCGCTAACGCTCGCAAACGCATCGATAGCTAAATTTGAGCCGTGGAATCTAATCAAAAACGGCAAAAAAGACGAAGCAAACGCGCTTGTGTCGCTGTGTGCGAACCTGCTAGCTCGCGTGGCCGTCCTGCTAAGCCCTGCGATGCCAAGAACCTGCGAAAAGATCGCGCAAACGCTAGGTTTTGAGATCTCGACCGCAACTTATAAAAAAATCATCCTAAACAACGAAATTTTAGACTTTAAAGCGCAAAAAGCGCAGCCGCTTTTCCCAAAAATCGAAAAAGAACTGATGGCCACCGCGGTGCCGAGCGTGAGCGAACCTGCCAAACCCGCCCCTGCGCCGCAAGAAAAATCGGACGCGAAAATAAAAATCGACGACTTTAAAAAATGCGTCATAAAAGTAGGCACCGTGCTTGAGTGCTCAAATATCGAAGGTAGCGAGAAGCTGCTTAAATTTAAGATCGATCTAGGCGAAGAGCAGCCGCGTCAAATTTTATCGGGGATTGCCAAATTTTACGCTCCTGAGGGTCTCGTCGGCAAGCAAGTCTGCGTGCTAGCAAACCTAAAACCCGCTAAAATTTTCGGCCACATATCAGAGGGTATGATCCTTAGCGCAGAGGACGGATCGCTGTGCCTCATCGCGCCGATGGCTGCGGTCAAAAACGGCTCAGAAATAGGCTAAAACCGCGTGAATATCGAAAACCTAAGGCGCCTCATCAACGGCGAAGCGCTAAATAAACCGAGCGTCAGCGCCGTGGAGGGCTTTGCGTTTGAGAGCAAGAACGTGCGTCAGGGCTACGCCTACATTGGGCTTGGCGCGGGC
>NZ_CALINL010000215.1 GCF_938045225.1 uncultured Campylobacter sp. | reverse complement strand
AGCCCTTTAAATAAAAACTATCCAATAATCAGGCAAAAAGTCATCGACGAGATATCGCATTTTGTTGATAAATTTAAAGAGGTTGGCTCGTCGGTTTAAGGGTGCTTTTAAGCAAAATTTATATTGTGTTTGGCTTATTTATGCTTTGCTTCGTGCTCTAGTAGCCAAATTTTGTCCGTTTTTTGCGGATCTACGTCGATATTCCAACCTACGATCTCGTGATGCGGATACTCTTTTTCTATTTTTTCTCTTAGTTCGTCAAATTTTAGCCTCTTTTTATCGTCGCTATCCGCTATATAGATGGTGTCAGGCATTAAAATATTATTTATCTCGTCTTTATAAACTAAAACCGAACCGGTAAAGCATACGATAACTAGCGGAATGCAAAATATGAGTGAAATATAAGTATGAATTTTATACATCGTCTTTTTGTCAATTATATTCACGTTTAAAATTTGCCCTTTTAAAATTTACTTTAAATCGGCGCGGATTTTAGCATTTTAAAAATTAATAATTTCTAAAACCGTTATCAATAAATAAGGAATCTATATTTTGCGCTAAATATTTAAAAACAGGGTTTAGCAGAGGCAGACGAATACAAAACGACAAATTTGCTACGTTAAATTACGGAAATGCATTTAATATGGTCTCAAAGCAAAATCGGCTTTTTAGTTTAAACAAAATCAGCACCCAACGGTAGAGCAAACGTCGAGCGCAAATTTGATGCAGGTCTCGCCCAAAGCAAGCTTAAATTTAAGCCCTAAATTTCCTCTCTTTTATAAATTTTACTTACGAATTTATCTATCTTATACACCACACCAAAGAGCGCAGGCACGACCAGCAGCGTTAGCAGCGTCGAGCTGATGAGCCCCGAGATCACCGAGATCGCCATAGGGGAGTTACCCTCGTATCCAGCACCCCTGCTAAGCGCAAGCGGCAACATCGCAAAAGTAGTCATCAGTATCGCTCGTAGCCTTTTGACGCCAGCACGTACGATGGCTTCGTTTAGCGGCGTGCCCTCGTTTGCGTATCGGTTGGCGAAATCCACGACCAAAATCGCGTTTTTACCCACCATACCAAAAAGCAATATCGCGCCGACCATGACAAACAGGCTAAAGGAGTTACCGCTAAGATATAGCCCGACCGCCACGCCGCCAAACGCCAGCGGCATCGAGATCATGATGATGAGCGGCAAAATAAAACTCTCATAAAGAGCAGCTAGAATCATATAGATGAGCACGACGCTAAGGCTGATCGTAAATACAAAGGCCGCGTTTGTATCGTTCATCATCTCGATAAAGCCCGTCATCACGTAGTCGTAGCCGGCAGGCAAAATTTGACCGATATTTTCGTCGATGCCCTTTTGTACGGCGCCTAGCGGGACGTTATCCACGTTTGCGACGATCCTGATCTGACGCTGTTTGTTAAAGCGGTTTATCACGGAAAAGGTCTTGCTCGTCCTAAACTCCGCCACCGCGCTTAGGCTTATACTCTCGCCGTGGGCGTTTTTGATCTTTAGTTTTTGCAGTGCCTGCGCGTCCTTGCGGTACTCG
>NZ_CALINL010000214.1 GCF_938045225.1 uncultured Campylobacter sp. | reverse complement strand
AGCATAAACGACGTAGAGTTCATCTCTATGGGCATCTCTGCTGCGCAAGCCGCACTTGAAAACGGCAGCGTCGATGCAGCGCTTCTTGCAGGACCAGCAGCTTATAATGCTAAGCAATCAGGACTTCACATCGTGACAACTGGCAAAGGCGTCATCACTCCAGTCATCGTCACGGCTACAAGCGGCGAGTTTTATAAAAAACATAAAGACGTAGTCGAGAAATTTAAAAAGGCTCAGGATGAAATTTTAGACTACATCAAGGCGAACGAGGATGAGGCGCTTAAATTTACGGCCGAAGAGACCGGGCTTAGCATAGAGGCGGTAAATAGCATGTATCCTCAGTACGACTTTAGCTCAAAGATCACGGCTGAAGATATAAAAGCGCTTGAGGCTACGCAAGAATTTATGCTTGAAAGCAAGATGATCGAGCAAAAAATAGATATAAAATCACTTCTACTAAACTAAATTTAAAGGGCAAATTTGCCCTTTAAATTATTCTCGGCACCTTGTAAAAAGCTGCAAATTTTCATTATAATAATGGGCATTAGCCTCGCAAAGGCGCTAAGAAAATAAATTTAAGGAATAAAATGAAAAATTTGATTGTGTTGATACTTTTTGCTATCGCGGCTGTGGCTGGCGAGCCCAAAAAAGGCGAACTAAGCCCAGAAAAAGAGGCGTTTTTAAGTGCGAGATACGAGGAGCTCAAAAAATCTTGCGCCCAAAAGGACGCTAGAGCTTGCAAGCGCATGATCTTGTTTTACCAAAAACAGACCAAAAAGCAAAACGAAAAAGACATCCGCGAGGCGATGCAAATTTTGCTTGATGCGTGCAAGGATGGTAAATTTGACGCATGCGCGGCGGCTGGCGAAATGTATATAAACAACAAAGATTTTATCGCCGCAAGGGAGATTTTGAGTCCGGCTTGCGATAGCGGCTATCAGGATGCTTGCGTGCAGTACGGCAAGAGCCTTGAGGCTGACGGCGCACCAGGCAAGGACGAAAAGCGCGCGAAAAAGCTCTACAAAACCGCCTGCGAAAAGGGCTCGGCGCTAGGATGCGAGCATCTGGGGCTAGCGATCGGCAGCAGCGCGCCGGAGCAGGCCGTGGGCTATATGCGCAAGGCGTGCGAGATGGACGCTTGGCGATGTTTTAGATTCGGCACGATGGCGATGCCTTATGGGGCCAAGGAAGGGGTAATGGCGCTTGTTAGAAGCTGCCACGAAACGGATATGCTCGCAGGTTGCATCATGCTGGCTAAATACCACGAAAAAGAGCTACGCGAGATCGCGGGCGAGGCTGAGGTAAAGCGGCTGCACGCGAGGCTTTGCGAGCTGGTGCCGTATGGAGAACACTGCGAAAAGGCGCGGTAAAATTAGCTAAATTTGAGGTTTTTTGGTTTGAGGCGAGCAGCTCGGCGAGGCGAGGTAAATTTAAAGTCAAATTTAAAAAGCTCGCCAAGGCGGCTCAAAAAAGCGGGCAAATTTAACAAAAACCAAGTCAAAGGAGCAAAAATGGCGATTATAAAAGTAGATCTACAAAAATCATATCGTATCCTAAATCCGGGTGCGACCACGCTCGTATCGGCCAAATACGATGGCGACGTCAATGCGATGGCGATAACGTGGGCGCAGGCGCTTGACTACGACAAGGTTACCATCGTGCCGCACAACGGCTCGTACACGAGGACGCTCATCGAAAAGAGCGGGTATTTCGCCGTGCAGATCCCTACGGCCGCGCAGGCGGAGCTGGTTAGCGAGCTGGGTGCCGAAAACAACTCGCGCTTTGATAACGTGGACAAGATGAAAAACGTGGAAATTTTTTATCAAGATGACTCCCGCGTACCGCTGATCGCGGGCTGCGCCGCATGGCTCGTTTGCAAGCGTATCCCCGAGCCTCATAACGAGCAGAGCTATGATCTTTTCATCGGTGAGGTCGTCGCGGCGTATGCGGACGAGCGGATATTTGACGGCGGGCACTGGCTGTTTGAAAAGATCCCTGACGAGCTAAAAACGCTTCACTACGTCGCCGGCGGTCGGTACTATCTGGACGGCAAAGCGGTAGATACCAAACGCACGCCCATAAGCGACGAATAAAACACCCCGCAAAACGCGGGCGAGTTTGTAAATTTAAGATGAGTGCGCGCACGAATACGCGGTGAGCTTCGGTAAAATTTCAAACTAAAGAATCTAAAAAAGGATAGAGAATGAAAAAATATATCGTCATCACCGGCGCGAGTTCGGGTATCGGAGCGGCCGCGGCAAAGGCGTTTGCAAGGCGCGGAGAAAATTTGATCCTAATCGCGCGCAGAGCGGAGCTGCTGCAAAGCTTAAAGGACGAGATCGCTAAAATTTCGCCTGAACCAGACGTCGTGATTAAAATTTACGACCTTGCGCGCAGCGAGAACGTCCTAGCGCTCTGGGACGAGCTAAAAAGCTACGAGCTAAAGGCGCTCATAAATAACGCGGGCTTTGGAGATTACGGCGCGGTCGGCGAGCGCGATCTCGTCAAGGTCTCGCAAATGTTGCAGCTCAACGTCATTTCGCTCACGCTGCTAAGCCACCTCTTCGTACGCGACTACAAGCGCAAGCCCGCCCAACTCATCAATATCTCCTCCGCGGGCGGCTACAGTATGGTGCCAAACGCCGTCACCTACTGCGCGAGCAAATTTTTCGTAAGCGCCTTTACGGAGGGCTTGCACCACGAGCTGGCGCAGGATAAAGAGGCCAAAATGCAGGCTAAAGTTCTAGCGCCCGCCGCGACTAGGACGGAGTTTGGTCCCGTAGCAACGGACGATGCAGGCTACGACTACGACGTGGCTTTTGAGCGCTATCATTCAAGCGAGGAGATGGCGGAATTTCTACTTGCGCTTTACGATAGCGACGCGTGCGTGGGCGCGGTTAATCGCGATAGTTTCGAATTTAGCCTAAGCAAGCCGAGATTTGACTACGCGGGCAAACGCTAAATTTATGCATTATGCGTCGCGCGACGAAGCGTAAAATTTAGAATAACGCAGTGCCTGAGCTAAATTTGACCTCAAAGCGCATTGAAATTTAAAGAAATTTAAGGAGCAAAAATGGGTAAAACGGCTTTGGTCGTAGGTGCTACGGGAGCAGTCGGAGGCGAGATCGTTCGCGGACTTCTGCAAGTTTTTTGATGCTATGATGGCAAAATATGCGCTAAAACCTACCGGAAAAAGAAAATATCATCGAAGTTCCACGATGTCAAAGGCCG
>NZ_CALINL010000213.1 GCF_938045225.1 uncultured Campylobacter sp. | reverse complement strand
TAAGAAAATATGATAATTATGCCGCTGATATCTACCGCGATCATCATATCCACGATCTACTCTATATAGTATTGGTTCAATACTCCCTAATAGACGAAAATGGTCATCTAGTGTTACCTGAGGATAGAAAAGAAGAAGAGGATTAACGTAATTTTTAGAGACACTAAAGCATTTTTGAGTAAGGATACTGAGATGGTACGCGCAAAGCGCTTTTGGTATCTCTTGTTGCCGTAAATAAGTTATTTGCACTATATTATTAGCATATATAATTTACTAGATATCCAAAAAGCTTCTAAATAAAATTTGGAATGAAAGTACGGCTATTTACTGTGCCAGTATATTAAATATACACAAAAACCGATGGCCGGGCAAGGCTTAGATTTGACTATATTCATGAGAAGACATACCTTACTCCGCTCTTACTTCTCCGCCTATGACGGTTATGCCTCGTTGATCAAATATCGCTTCTACCCCGCCGGCTCTAATAATTACGTTATTTGACGTTATCTCGATTTGAGTGTTGCCGACTCGGTGCAAGATCTGATTGCCCGCATCCACCTCGTAGTTTGACTTAATATCCGAAAATTTAGAGTCTGCGACTTCCGTATGCTGAGAGTCTGTGTTGGTGGTTAAATTTGACTTAGATTTTATATCTATGTAGTTGTCGGCTTGGAGAACTATGTGCTCTTGGGTGTATTTGTTTATTCCCTTTGAAGAGCTCATCTCATAACTGCCTTCGATCACGTCTTTTTTATCTTCTTTGACGGTTCGATTCTCGTTTTGATAGATGACGGTATCCAAATTTCCTTTTATTTCGATATTTTTATCGTTTCCTACATATTCTGAGCTATCTTGTCCGACTCTTATTTTATTATCTACTCCCACGTTTACCGTGTTTGATAGTCCCACCACTGTATCTTTGCTAAGGCCTACCGTTGTGAGATATTCCGCCCCTACGTTTACGTTTTTGGCTAGGTCTATGGTTTGCACGTGAGCTTCTTGTATTCTTTCAGTGTAGGTTCCTAACACTTTTGAGGACTTATCGTTTAGTATGGTTTGGGTAAAATCATGCTGTATGAGTTCGCCATAATCTTTCTGGGCTTTTAAATAAATATGCTCTTTGTCTTTTAAATTTGAAAAAGTAAATTCATTTCTACCGCTT
Organism: uncultured Campylobacter sp.; assembly: GCF_938045225.1. GTDB lineage: Bacteria > Campylobacterota > Campylobacteria > Campylobacterales > Campylobacteraceae > Campylobacter_A. Next base: position 1,287 of record NZ_CALINL010000213.1, on the reverse strand, counting down.
TCGTTTACGCCTATAGTTTTTGAGCTTAACGTAGTTTGATGGTAATCGCTGGGTAAATTGGGCAGCTGCGGGTTGTAGGCATTATATAAACTAGCGCTAACCATAGGCTTATCTATATCCCCTTCCAGAAACGACACTACGACTTCGTCGCCTATTCTAGGTATAGCAAAAAACCCCGAATCGCTACTAGCTATAGGCGTCATTACTCTTAAATAAGCGCTATGAGAGTAGTCTTTGGTATTTGTTGAGTTGATGCCCTTTGGGTTAAAACAATCATCCACCGTCTCCTGAGAAGAAAAGGCATTGATTCTTACTTTTACGCGGCCGTGTTCATCGGTGTGGATAGTATTCTTCTCGTCGTCTATGCCGTTGTTTCCTATAACTACTCCCAAGGTTACTTCCGGGGATCTAGGCTTTGTTTTAAATTTTGGCACGTATACGGTACTAGAAGGAAGCATTATTATTTGATTGCTATAAGATGTCGAGAAGCTTTTGCCGGAGATTGGGACTATATCGCTAGTATCTAGTCTATTTTCCAAATTCGTCTCGTCTACGAAATTTTGAACGAGGGCTATGATTTTAAAATCAAATTTAGTATCGTTTTTTAAGGCAGAGGGATCATAGCTTAAAGACACCCCGCTATTTAACTTCAAACCAAATACGTTGGAATCGGCTATATAGGTATTTAAATTTAAAATAGATCTACGCCTTTTTAGCTCCGTAGGGATATTTAAAGACTCTTGCTGCGTAAAAGAATACTGACCTAAATGAAAATGCGCATTGTATTTAGTCTTCTCGTTTTGTTTGGAATTTACCGTATCTAAAACGGTGGGATACATAGTGTTTTGCAAAGAATAAGAAAAGTTGTTAGCGTTTAAAATTTCGGTCTTATTTATAGCTTTTATGCATTCTTGTTTTAATGCATTGTTGATATTTGGATTAAAATTTACCTCTCTAAAGCTAGAAGGAGCGTTTGATGTCGCGCCGTCTTGATTTGCTAACTCAAAACCGGAAATAGTTACCGTATCGTAAAAATATATCTTTCTATCGTCCTCATAAAAATATATACCGTTATTAAAGCAAATCCTTTGCAAGAAATTTAAATCGCTTTCATTGTATTGCGAGATATACTCTCTTGGCTCATACGAGTTTTTTATATTAGAAAAATCAACCTCTTTTATCAGCGAGGTTCGGTAAAATTTTAAAATTTCTTTTATAACGTCTATTATGGTCTGATCGGTAAAAATTCTATTTGCCGAATTTATCGATAGCCTAAAGAGCGGAGAG
>NZ_CALINL010000212.1 GCF_938045225.1 uncultured Campylobacter sp. | reverse complement strand
AGCTAGAATCTAGCTTTGAAAGCTGCAAGCGCGAAGCCAAGGCGTTTTTTAACAACGACGAAGTTTTCATGGAAAAGTACGTCGTAAATCCGCGCCACATCGAGTTTCAAATTTTAGGCGACAAATACGGCAACATCATTCACCTAGCCGAACGCGACTGCTCGATCCAGCGCCGCCACCAAAAGATCCTCGAGATAGCGCCGAGTCCGACGATGAGCGAAAGCCTACGAAAGAGCATGGGCGTGACCGCAGTCGCCGCGGCAAAGGCTGTAAACTACACCAATGCAGGCACGATCGAGTTTTTACTCGATGATTACAACAACTTTTACTTTATGGAGATGAACACCCGCATCCAGGTCGAGCACGGCGTGACCGAGGAGATCACGGGCGTGGATCTCATCGTGCGTCAAATTCGTATCGCGGCGGGCGAGATCCTAGATATGGAGCAAAGCGACGTCATCACGCAAGGCTTTGCGATCGAGGCGCGTATCACCGCCGAGGACGCATGGCAAAACTTCATCCCAAGCCCTGGCGAGATCAGCGGCTACTACCCTGCTCTAGGCCCTTCCGTTCGTGTCGATAGCCACCTATATAAAGACTATCAGATACCACCGTTTTATGATAGCTTGCTAGCTAAGCTCATCGTACGCGCCCCTAGCTACGATCTAGCCGTAAATAAACTAAAACGCGCGCTAGATGAGTTTACGATCGAAGGCAGCGTCAAAACTACGATCCCGTTTTTGCTCAGCATTAGCAAGGAGCGCGACTTTAGGCGAGGATTTTTCGATACGTCATATGTCGAAAACAAAATGCCTACCCTGCTAGAAAAGATGAAAACCAAAGACAACGAGGACAACGAAGAGGTGATCGCTGCAATCGCAGCAGCGATACAAAGGGTAAAAGACGCTAGAAAATTTAAAGAGGAGCACGCGGATGAATGATTTTTTCGATAGTTTAAAGGATATAAAAAAAGAGCTGCAAAAAGAGCAAAATGCAAATTTGAGCTCAAATTCAGCCGCCAAAAACGCCGCAAAGCAAAATTTAAAGCCTGAGCCAAAAACCTTCAGCAAAGAAGAAGCCATCGCGCACAAAGAGCAAAATTTGCGCGATGAGTTTCTAGCCTACG
>NZ_CALINL010000211.1 GCF_938045225.1 uncultured Campylobacter sp. | reverse complement strand
AATTGACGGCTTTTTATAATCGCCGTCAAATTTGACTACCAAAGGCGTAAATTTGAACGCAAAATCCACAGAAAAAAGCAAAAGAAAAGAAGTTTTAAAAGCTATAAAAGAAAAAGAACTAGCCGAATTTAGGCAGAATTTGCCTATGTCCGAGGATAAATTTATACAGCTTTTCGAGCTTTTGGATGCCCAGCTTCACGCGCACGGCTGCGATCACAGCCTAAAACTCACCGAACAAATTCTCTCAAATTTGGATGTAAAAGACGTTTTAAGCGTGCTTGCGTGGCTCGAAGAGCAGGGCGGATACTGCGACTGCGAAGTGATGATGAACGTTGAGCAGAAATTTGAGTATTTAGAGGAAAAATTAATATAAGGAAGTTGCAGACATGAAACAAAATGATATAAAAATTCAAATAGATAAATTTGAAAAAAATAAAACTAGCTCGCATCACCGATATTATTCATTTGATTTTTGCTACAACTATTTTTACAAGAAACAAAACTCTGGCATAGATTTAGAAAAAGATTGTTTACAGTTGGGCTATTACCTGGCTAGCTGGGGTATGCTTCGCGGTAGTTCGTTTTTACTTCAAACAAATCTTGCGCACTATAAAAAAGTTATTAAATTTATAAATAGCCTTGACGAACAAGATTGGGATATAGACATAGATAACTACGAAAATAATTTAGATAGAATTGTTGATATTTATAATGGTATAAAGGATTGTATTATGCCGCCTAAAGCCGATAACAATCACCTTGTGCTAGTTAGTAAAATAATGCTAGGCACACTAGGAATAGTCCCCGCATACGACAGATATGTATCTCAAAGTATAAAAAACATATACAATGGAGATAAGTTTAATATTAATACCCTTAACACAACTAAGAATTTTAACAAAAAATACAAGGAGTCCTTAGAATTTTTAAACAAATTCTACAATGCAAACAAGGTCGATTTTGATACGGTTAGTATCTATACAAAGGAAGTCGGTAGCGAAAAAGATTCAAAGTTGAAATATACAAAAGCAAAAATTTTGGATATGTACCTATTTGCAAAAGGTCTACTATGAATTTGTTTGCAAAAAACAAATTTTAATCCATTAGCACAGCATAAATTTGACGCCGCAAATTTACTCGCCGCGTCAAATTTAAGTCAAAATTTAATTATCTTTTATAGCTTTTTACGAATTCGCCGATCCTCTCGATACCTTTTTTGATACTTTCTAAATCGGTTGCAAAAGATAGCCTAAAGTATCCGTCCATACCAAACCCAACGCCCGGCACCACGGCGACCTTAGCCTTTTCTAGCAGCTCTTTGCAAAATTTCATACTATCTGGCTCGACCTCGGAGCAGTTGATGAAAAGATAAAACGCGCCGTCAGGCTTAAGCACGCTAAGTCCTGGTATAGCGTTTATCATCTCTACGCCTAGGTCGCGGCGCTTTTTAAACTCGCCCTTCATATACGCGATATCTTCGTCGGCTTTGCCCAGCAGAGCAGGGATGGCGCCGGCTTGCGTTAGGGAGTTTATGTTGCTCGTGCTTTGGCTTTGTAGCTTGTTTTTCTGCTGTTTTGAATTCAAGTTTTGCTTGCTGTTTTCTGTAGAAGTTT
>NZ_CALINL010000210.1 GCF_938045225.1 uncultured Campylobacter sp. | reverse complement strand
TTATCGAAATCATCGCCGCCTAGAAATGCGTTACCGCCCGTAGCTAGAACCTCGACCACGTTATCGCCTGTTTCTAGCACCGTAACGTCAAACGTACCGCCGCCTAGGTCGTAAACCATGATCTTTTCGGCCTCTTTTTTATCTAGACCGTAGGCTAGAGCCGCCGCGGTAGGCTCGTTTATGATGCGAAGCACGTTTAGCCCAGCGATCGTGCCGGCCTCTTTAGTCGCTTTTCTTTGGCTGTCGTTAAAGTACGCAGGCACGGTGATGACGGCGTCCACGACAGTTTCGCCCAGGTAGCTTTCAGCATCCTCTTTTAGTTTTATGAGCACTTTTGCGGAGATTTCTTGCGGAGTGTAGACCTTGCCCGCGATCTCGATAGCGCACGCGCCGTTTCTATCCACGACGTGGTACGGCAGCCTAGCTTTAGCCTCCTGCGCGTTTTTCTCGTTGCTCATTAGACCCATTATTCTTTTTATAGAGTAGATGGTTTTTTCAGGGTTTGTTACGGCTTGGCGTTTTGCGCTATCGCCTACTAAAATTTCGCCCTTATCCGTGAAAGCCACGACCGAAGGAGTCGTGTTTTTGCCCTCTTTGTTAGGGATTACCTTGCTTTCGCCTCGCTCATACACGCTCACGCATGAATTCGTCGTTCCTAGGTCTATACCTATTACTTTTGCCATTGTTTTTCCTTTTTATTAGATTTTTCTTTCAAATTTTACTTTGCTATCGATACCATCGCAGGTCGTAAAACTCTGCCGTTGATTAGATAGCCTTTTTGTATCACTTGCACGATTTTTCCTTTTTCCACGTCCTCGCTATCGATTTGCAGTACGGCATTGTGGAAATTCGGATCAAAGTCCTCGTTTGCTTCGATCGCGGTGATGCCGTTTTTTTCAAAACACTTTTTAAACTGATCTATCGTTATATAAATTCCTTCTTTTATTTTTGCCGCATATTCATCGCCTTCGGTTTCAAAATTTACCGCCATCTCAAGCGCGTCTATCACCGGAAGCAGATCCCGCGCGAATTTTTCGTTCGCGTACGTCGCGATGTCTGCTTTTTCCTTTTCAAAACGCTTTTTGATGTTTTCAAAGTCCGCGTTGGCTCTATAATACTTATCCGTTAGCTCCTCGAGCTGCTTTTGAAGCTGGGCCGACTTCGCGTCAAGACCCTCAAAGCTGATACTCTCGTCGAAATTTGACGGGATTTGCTGCTCAAGTTCTACGTTTTCATTCTCGTTCATGCCGCCTCCTTTAGGTTGTTTAAAAATCTTTCATAATCATTATAAATGCTGCCTGCGCAAAGCATTTTAGCCTCTTTTCCTTCGAAATTTACGCCAAGCTTCATACCTAGATAATTTTCGCCGAAAAATACTAAATTTGAGTCAAAAACCATCTCAAAACTAGGGCTTAGCGCGTTTTTGAAGCTCTCGCCGAAAATTTCAAGCGCTATCTTTTCGTTTTCTAAAAAGCGAATTTTGGTGCGCTTTAGCTCGGCTATCTTATTTCTTAGCTCATTTAGTCCCACCTGCATACAGGTAAGCTCAAGTCTATCGAGGTCTATGCCGATGAGATTGCCCAAAAACTTCTCGACTTTAGAGTTAAATTTGAGTGCAATCTCGTCCTCGCTAAAGCTCAAAATCAAAAATCTATTGTTTAAATTTAAGACCTCGTTTAGCGTTTGGGTTTTGCTTTCAAAAACCATCGCGTAAATTTCAAATTTATCGCTTAGCAACTTTAGCAGGTTAGGATTTGCGATATTTAGCGTCTCATCGAAATTTAATCTAGCTCGCCAATAATCTCTCATCGTCGCAGCCGTCGGTATCCTGCCGCCGCTAACGTGAAACTGCGTGATCGCGCCCTCGTCGGAGAGCTTTTTAAAATAAACTCTTATCGTAGAGGCCGGGATCGACATCGCCATACGCGAACCAAGCTCGCTAGAGCCGATCGGAGCGTTGTCGCTAAGATAAGCTTGAATAATAGAATCAAGTATCAGATCCCGCTTGCTCACCTTTATCATATTAGCACTCTCTCCTTTAAATTGCTAGGCGTATTATACAACATTGAGCGGATAATTGTCAAGGGCTAGAGTTTAAAAAAATTACTTAGATAACTTTAGCCTAATAAGCTCAATGTTGGAAAGATAAAATTTGAGTGTGATGAGTGGCGCGCGGGAAAAATTGAATAAATTTAATGTAAGAGTATAGTAAATTTGATTTTATTGCTAGAAATTTTCATGAATCTAAAATTTGATGTGTTAAATTTTTAAATGAGTAAAAGAGTAAAATTTGAATGAAAAGCCCCAAATTTGGGGCTTAGGATTATTTATCTCTGAGGTTTAGCTCAGCGATAACTTTTGTGTAAGCTGCGTAATCTTTAGCTTTTAGATATTTCATCAAGCGTTTTCTGCGGCCGACTATTTTAAGTAGTCCGAGGCGAGACGAGTGATCTTTTTTGTAGATTTTTAGGTGCTCGGTTAGCTCCTCGACCCTTGCGGTTAGCAATGCGATCTGAACTTCTGGAGAACCCGTATCTTTTTCTTTTCTAGCGAATTTCGCAACAATTTCTGCTTTTTTAGCCGAATCCAAAGCCATGATGACCTCCTGATTGGTGAATTTTGGAAGAGCGATTATAGCATTTAAAACATAAAGTTAGATAAAATTACGCTTTTTAAAAATTAATGAAAAATGCAGTAAAAATTTAATAAAATTAGGGCTATTTAAAGACTTAAGGAAGATAAATGCTTTTTACAAAGGCAAGCGAAT
>NZ_CALINL010000209.1 GCF_938045225.1 uncultured Campylobacter sp. | reverse complement strand
GCCATTTGCACGATTTTGATAGAGTCGATTTTCTCCGCCGGTTTTACGACCTGGGCGATGATTTGCGGCATAAACTCGACCAATGCAAGCTTAAATCTATTTTCCAAAATCTCCGCAGAGACGATATTTTCGGCATTGTTTATCTCGGTTTTACCTTTAGCTTCGACTTCGTAGTTTAGCCTGTTGGCTTCAGCCGTTATCTTTATAGCTTCAGCTTCGGCGGTAGCCTTGATTTTTAGCGCTTCGCTAGCACCCATAGCTTTGATTTTAGCAGCTTCAGCTAGGTTTTCCTCGGCTTCTTTTTCGGCTTTTGCGGCAACGGTTTTTTCGATAGAGAGCTGCTCGGCCTCTTTTTGCGCTTCGATTAGCGCTAGCTTTTTAGCGCGCTCTGCTTGCTCGGTCTCGGATGAAGTTTTGATCTTTTCAAAAGACGCGGCTTCTAGCGCCTTTTTCTCGTTGGCTAGCGTTTTAGCCGCAGCCTCCTCTTCGACTTTTTTAGCGATTTCTATATTTTTGCTCTGATTTGCCAGTTCGACGGCTTTTTCTTTGTTGATCTCGGCTTCTCTGATGGCTCTAGCCTTTTCTATCTCGACGGTTTCGATGGCGCGCGCTTTGTTTATCTGCGCCTCTTCGATAGCTTTGTTCGCGACGATCTTGGCTTCTTCGGCCTCCTTGCGCCTACTTTCGGCTTCTTTTGCTCTTAGCGCTTCTTGCTCGGCTTGGAAATTCGCTATCTTGGTTTGTTGCGTGGCTTCGGCCTCGGCTTGTTTTCTTTGGATTTCAAATTTCTCCGACTGCGTTTCATAGTTTTTCTGCGCGATTTGTACCTCGGTCGAGCGCTCGATATCGTTTCGTAGCTTTTTGCGTTCCTCGATAGTTTGGGTTAGGCTTGTTAAACCTTCTGCGTCAAAAGCGTTGTTTTCGTTAAAAAACTCTTTAGCCGTTTGATCTAGCGACGTTAAAGAGACGGACTCTAGTTGAAGGCCGTTTTTAGATAGATCGGCTTCGATAGCATTTTTGACCTGTGAGCTAAACTCATCCCTTTTTTCGTGTAGTTCCTTCATCTCCATCGAGCTTGCCACCGAGCGGAGCGTAGCGATGAGCTTGCCTTCTATCAGCCCGGTTAGCTCGCGCAGATCGATCGTCTTTTTACCCAGCGTTTGCGCCGCGCGCGAGATAGACTCTCTATCCTCGCCCACTCTGATATAAAAATCAGCCGTAATATCCACGCGCATTCTATCTTTGGTTATGAAGCTATCGCTTTTAGAGCGAGCTACGGTAACTTTCATCGACTGCATATTTATGTCGATATAATCATGCAGTATCGGCAGTATCAGCGCGCCGCCGTCCACAACGACCTTTTCGCCGCCAAAGCCCGTTCGCACGAACGTAAGCTCCTTTGTCGTCTTTCGGTAAAGCCTTGAAAAGACGATACCCAAAATGATGATAGAAAAGAGTCCTATGCCGACAAATACGGCCAAAGAAGTCATCCCGTCAATGTTCATACTATTCTCCTTAGATTAAATTTACTGTTTTTTCTTGATGTAAAAGTTATTTTTATCGATCCTAACGATAAGCGCGACATCGCCTTTTACAAGCTCATAATCGCCGGCAGCTCGTGCAAAAACGAAACGTTCTTTTCCGTTTTTATCCGCAACTTTAACGTCGCCGCCTTGCTCTTTGGTTATTTTATAGTCCTTTACTTCGCATTCGCAGCCAAGAAGCTCCTTTTTGCTAAACGCAGCGCTTTGCACTTGAGGCAGGTATTTTGCCGCGAGCAGACTAACCCATCTAGTCCATGCCAAAGCAGCCAAAAACGAAACCGCGGCGATAACCGCGCTCATATACCACACAGGCGAGGCGGAGCCGTAAAAAACGCCGATAATAAAAAGCCCGCACGCGCCAAAACTCATAAGCAAAATCCCATAAAAAACGGTGCTAGGCACGCCGCCTTTATTCGCCCACGCTAGTAGCTCGGTACCAGGAGCGTCGATGCCCTCGGCTCCGTCAAATAGCCCGTTTATCGGCTCAAGTACTGAAAATCCAGTCATCATCAAAATAATCTCAAGCAATGCAAAAACTACAACGATAACCAGCGGAACGGAAAATATAAGGTTGTTGCCAAGAAGCTCTAAAATTTGATCCATCTTTTACCTTTTGTTTTTAAATTTTGCTGCTTGCGAGGTCAAATTTGACCTTTACTCCGCTCTACTCTATGCTATACACGTCGCTTTGCTCGATCTTTTCGAGCTTATTTACCTTGCTTTCCAGCGTCTTACTCATCTGCGATATTTTAGCGATATTTTCTTTCATTTTCGGCAACGCCTCGTTTTTGAAATTTTCTATCTTATCTAGCGAATCTATCATTAAATTTATCGCTTTTTCGAGACTCTCGTTATCTAGCGCGCCGCCTACGACCTTTGCCATCGCGTCCGTTGCCGTATCGTTTACGTCCTGCGCGTTTTTTAGGATGACGTCGCTAGCCAGCTTGTCCATTTCGGAAACCGCTTTTAGCTGCTTCTTGCCTTCTTGCGCTGCACTTGCGATATAGACGTTGGTTTTTAGCGCCGTGATGCTCGTTGTGATCGTGTTTTGCGTGGCGAAACTTAAAAGCGAGTTATTGTGCTTGATGGTAGCGTAGTTTGCGAGGCTTTGTTGCATCACGACAAGCACCTGTTGCAAATTTTGCAAATGCATACGGATGTAAAATAGCGCCTCTTCGAGGAGAAATTTTTTCTGCTCTTCGTCTGTTTGATTTGCCGCTAAATTTTCGATGAGCTCGTCTGTTTTGCTTAAAATTTCTATCTTGCCTTTTAGACTTTCTATGATGAGTGAAAGTTCCTTTTGCTTCTCGGAGATTTCTGCGTTTCTAGCTTCTAAAACATTTATGGAGTGCTTTAAATTTGCCGTGATTTCTTCAAACAAGCTTGAGACGCTTTGATATTTGCTAGCCAGTTCGGCGGCTAGGTCTTTGCCGAGCAAGAAATTTATAAATTTCGCCCCCAGTCCGCCCTCTTTCATCTTGTCGCTTGCTTTGATGAGTTCGGCGGAGTACTTTTTGACCGATTTTAGCGACTCGCCGACCGAGCTTCCTACGCTTTGGCTCATGCTAAGTAAATCTCCGACCTTCATATCCATATCGCCGTTTAGCTTCTCAAACTCGCCTAGTTCGTCTTTGCCGAACGACACGATAAATTCTTTGGGATCGTTAAATTCTTTCCTTTTTTCTATGAGTAAGGCGACGACGTCTTGAGGTGTTTTAGCGATTTGATTCAAGGCTTGTCCTTTGCTTAAATTTGAGAGTTATTATAACTAAATTCGTACGCTTTTTGCAGACTTAATAATAAACTTCTATGCTTTATTAGCATAATTTACGATTAAATTTAGTAAAATCGGCAGAAATATTCCAGACAGAATAGGCGTAGTTTAACTTTAAAATTTTAACCCGTGAGGGCGCGGACTCGTCGTCCGTAACCGAAACGGGTTTAAAATTTTAAAGCTTGAAATCCGTCATTTATGGGGAATCAAAAAAGGACAAAAAATGAAAGAATTTATGAGTTACGCATCCTCTCTTGAAATTTTACGCTCTACGCTGGCTCCTTGGGACCGCGTGGAAAAGGTCACGCTCACGCAAGCACTTGATCGTCGTATCGCCGTAGATATCGCGGCGCAGGACAACTACCCGGAGCGTCCCGTCTCGGCGATGGACGGCTACGCTTTTGCGTGGCAAGAGGGCCTAAGCGAGCTTGAACTCATCACCGACCTACCCGCAGGTAGCGACAAAGGGCTAAAAGTAGAAGGCGTAAAATGCGTCAAAACCTTCACCGGCTCGCTGATGAGTGAAGGCACCGACACGCTGATCCCGGTCGAAAACGTCGAGGTATCAGGCGGCAAAATCCTCATCAAAAAGCCCGTGCCGAGGGGCTTTGCCGTGCGCGAAGTCGGCGAAAGCTACAAAAAAGGCGAAATCCTAATCAAAAAAGGCGCGACGATAGGCTACGCCGAGACCGCGCTGCTAGCCGAGCTTGGGATCTTTAACGTTAGCGTATTCGTGCGGCCTAGAGTCGCGGTACTAGCTACCGGAAGCGAGATAAAAGACCTCGGAGAGCCGCTAGAAAACGCCGCGCAAATCCACAGCTCAAATCACGTAGGCATCGCGGCCATGGTGCGTAAAATGGGCGGCGAACCCGTGCTGTGCGAGATAGTGCGCGACCGCGCCGAACTCGTAAAAGACGCCATCGTCCGCGCGCTAAAATCAGCCGACGTCCTCGTCACCACGGGCGGTATCAGCATGGGCGACTACGACTTCGTCAAGGGCGCGCTGGGCGAAAATTTCGACATCATAATAGACGGCGCCGCGATCAAACCGGGCCGCCACATCAAGGTCGCAAAAGCAGGCGAAAAATATATATTTGCGCTGCCGGGCTTTCCGTACTCGGCGATGGTGATGTGCGTGCTCTACGTGCGCGTGCTGCTAAATGCGTGGTTTGACGCTAGCGAGCCTAAAATCACGGCCATCATGGACGAGAACTACAAAAAGCGCTCGCCGTTTTTGGAGTTTACGGCGGTAAATTTAGTAAATCGCGACGGCAAAATTTACGTGAATTTAGACGGCAAGAAACTGGGCAGCTCGGCGATCGTAAATAACCTAACAGGGGGCGCCGCGCTTTTAATCATCCCGAAAGAGACAGAATTTATCGCAAAGGGCGAGATAGTCGAAGTGCTGAAAATGGTTTAAATTTAAGTAGTTTAAAGGTCGATAATGAATCAAATTTTAGAGCAAATTTACAAAATAGAAGACCTATCCGAACTAGAAATTTTACTGCGCGCTCAGGATACAAATTTGATCCGAGATCGGCTACTAGCGGAATTTGACCGCTACGCCTTCTATAAAAACGTTAGCGAATGGAACAAGGCCGTTAAAATTTGCGAATGCTTAGCGATCATCGGCTGGGGCGAGCGAGAGAGCCTGGAGGCGCTGCGCGGGAAATTTTACAACGGCTATGCGATGACCTATTTTTTAAATGCGCACGGCGAAGCGCGCTATGTAGAAGCTACGTGGTCGAAACGCAAAACGGGACTAAGCATGCAAGACGGCGATACGATATTTCACCCCAGCCCGGACGCGTCAGGTAAAACGCTCGCGCGTCCCGTAAAAGAGGATATACAAGACGTAAAACTAAACAGCCAGCGTAACTGGATAGCCAAAAATCCAGTCCGTATCACGCGCGCTATCAGTAACTGCTACGAGAGTTCGCGCGCCGTAATCGAAAGTCTATTTTTAGATCTACAACCGGCGCTAAACGCCAAAATGAGACCTCAAATTTACGGCTCGGCGATTAACTATATAAAACTACGCTGCGCATTTAGCTTCTCAGATCGCGGTTGCAAAACAAACTATATCATCGCGCCCGATAAACCAAAACTAAGCTCTCAGCGCGCCTGGGAGCTGATACATGAAATGATGGGCGAAGATGAGCGCCGTGCGGGAGGTTACTATCTTCGAAATAGATTTGAGTATTCGCCGTTTAGAAAAGACACGGGCAAAACGGGCGCGCTGATACATTTCGAGCGCGAGTTTAGCGAGCTAGCGCCTATGGAGCAAAAGCGAAGAATGGGCGAGTATTTTTTGACGGCGCTAAAACAGATCGCACAAAAGCAAAGCAAGCTTGAGTATGATTTTGCCGCAATGATAGAGGATTTTAGTAAAATTTTAGACGAGTGGTTAAAGGCTAAAATTTAGCCGCTTTGATATTAAATTTACAAAAAAGAGCTAAAATACCGCAGTTGCAGCGCCGTTTTTAGAGTTTCAGTCGCAAATTTAATTCATCAAAGACCGTAAAAAGCTCGGCATCGCAAATAACCTAATAATCGACGTCGTGCTTTTCATCGCCCAAAAAGAGATCGAATTTATCGCAAAGGGCGAGATAGTCGAAGTGCTGAAAATGGTTTAAATTTAGGGTTAAATTTAGTTTTGCAACTTAGGGGTGCAGGGTAAATTCCGCCAGTGCCAAATTTAAGGAGTATAACCATGAAACAATTTCCGGATTTTCTGAAAGAGTACGAACCTACCCTGCAAAAATACAGGCTGCGTTCTGCCCGAATTCTTGCGGAACCCCTAAATGACGGTGAGACAACGGATATAAAAAGTTCCAAATTTTTAGGAATGCCTTATTTGCCTGTCGGTACGGACTATCCGAAAGACAAGGATGGCAAGCCGCTTATTTTATGGGCGCAATTAAATTTTTCGGAAATTCCGCATTTGGACGATTATCCCAAAAATGGTATTGTGCAGTTTTTCGTTTCGGCAGATAGGTGGTACGATTGCGAAGAAATAAAAGTACTTTTCCACGAGCATACGGACGCGCCGTCTCAAACTGATTTTCCGTTCTTAACCGAAGATTTGTACGAAGACTGCCCGATATGGTGCGGGCACCGTTTGCAGTTTAAAGAAGCTGAAGAGTACGGCGGTACCGAAGATTTCCGGTGCAGCTGTATGTTCAACGGAAAAAGCCCGTGGGAGCTTTATGATACGCTTGAGCCTGCACAAAAAGAAGTATTTGATGATTTATTTTACGGCACGGGGCACAAGATAGGCGGTTATTCATATTTTACACAAACCGATCCGCGCGATTACGGGCAAGAACATAAGAATGATGTTTCGCTTTTGCAAATCGATAGCGATGATAAGATTATGTTCGGGGATACCGGCACGGCTCATTTTTTTATCAATAAAGACGATTTAAAAAACAGGAATTTCGATAAGACGTGGATGTATTGGGATTGCTGTTAAAAAGCCAAAAACGGATTATAAAATTAGATTTCTGTAAACTTAAAAGGCATTGTAGTAGTTTATAATGCATATCTAATTTTAAAGACATTTACATAAAACATACGAAACTACTTAAAATAAAAGGAAATAAAGTCATGCCAAATTTAGCCGACAAAATTTTACAAGAGCTTAAATATCAACAAATTTGCCGTAAAAATCTTATAAAAGAAGATCTAGAAAAAGAGTATCTAAAGCTAGAAAAAGAGAATTTCCCAGACGACAAAAGGATCAAATTTATCGCAAATTTAGGCGGCAGCGACGAGGTAGCCTACCACTATGAGCTCATCTGCAAGCAGTGGCGAGAAGATAGGCAGCTAAATTTAGAAAGCAGCTTTGATAAGCATGGAGGAGATGGGATAGAGTTTTTACTTGAGCAGCTAACCAAAACGGCCGATCAAAATTTAAAAATATCTACAATCTATCTTGCGGCGCAAATTCTCTCTAAGTCTAAGCATAGAGACTTTTATGCCGCGTTTTGCGACCGCCTTATCCCGCATATCCTCTCTTTTATGAACGCCGATAATGTACTTCGCCAAAAGCTCATAATAGCCTTAGGCTGGATAGGCAGACAAGAAGAGATAGATATCTTGACGGGAGAGATGTTAAGCAACAAAGATAGCCTTTGTAGGGCATGGTCGGCAGCGAGCCTCATGCAAATGTCCTTTTACCGAGTCAAACAAAAGATATTACGCATCAAAACAAAAACCGCATTTATTCAAAGCATTTCAGCCGAAAAAGATCTATACGCTTGCGCAGTTATGATAGAAGCTGCTCAAATTTTATTTGGTAAAAAGTGGATATCTAGCGCAGCTCAAAACCAAGAGGCTGAGAAAATAGAAAAAGCTAGGAAATCGGCTATAAGATTTTTAAGCAAGAGCTAGAATGCAACGCAGTATCGGTGCAATAAAACCGACATAGACCGGACGTGTTCTTCAAAAACCAAATTACCTATTTTTTCTCGCGTTTAATAAGCAAAATACATAAGGTTTTAAATATCGCAAGACTTATCAAAGAGGTAAATATACAAGCTTTAAAATTTACAAAAACTACAAAACGCCGTTTGAACGATTGCTCGATTTGAACTTTAAAATCATAAAACGCTTCTAAAAAAATACGCTATTTTGCTCAAAAAGATTTTTATGGAATTGTAAATTTAATCAAAAAAGAAATTTAGGTTGAGATTGTGCTACGATTTTACAACTCACTCAAACACCCTATAATGCGCCTCGTCGGCAAACTCCAGCATCTCCTTATCTCCCCTGCTGTCGCCGTATGCGATCACGCGCTCAAAGGCGTCCGTATCGTACGCCTCGCGCACGCGGCGCACCTTCTCCGCGCCGTAGCAGTTGGCGCCGTCTATCTCGCCCGTTATCATGCCGCCCTTTTTCTTGATACGAGTTCCTAGTAGCTCAATGCCCTGCGCTCTGCACCACGGAGCCAGCCAGTCCTCTAGCGACGCCGTCACGATCACGACCTTGTCGCCGTTTGCCTTATACTCGGCGATCTTTGCCATCGCAGAAAATTTCACGATATCTTCGATGTGCGTGTTTGAGTATTTTTTGCAAATTTGAGCGAATTTATCCGCGCTCATACCCGCGAAAAAGTACGTCATCAGCCGCCTGCGAGCGTAGTTGTTGCTGCAAATTTTTAGTTTATAGCCGATCAAAACGGGCGAAAGCCAAAAAATACCCTTAAAAAATTTTTTAAATCCCACGACGTAGGCGATAAACTCCAGCAGCGAGTCGTCGCGCGTGATCGTCCCGTCAAAGTCGAATAAAACCAGATTCATCTTCGTCTCAAATTTTAAATTTGCGCGATTATACCGCGCTAGCGTTAAGGGACGGCAAATTTAGCCGGATTTTACCCCGCAATTTTACTTTCTCTTTTGCGCTCCGAGCTTAGCGCCCAAATTTCCTCTCAAGGCTCTTTAGCACGTATTTTATAAGCTCCAGCCCCTTTGAGCGGTGCGAGATTTTTAGCTTTATCTCATCGTCTAGCTCGCCAAGCGTGCGCGTAAAGCCTTTGGGGATAAAAAGACTATCGTAGCCAAAGCCGTTGCTGCCGCGCTCCTGGCAAATCGCAGTTCCGTGCATAAAGCCGTGTACCGTAAAGTCGCCCAAATTTGAGCTAACCGCGATACAAGCGGTGTAAAACGCGGGCGAGCTAGTCAAATTTAGCGCATTTAGCTCCGAGATCAGCTTTGCGCGGTTGCTAGCATCGGTCGCACTTTTGCCAGTTATCTGCCCGCGCTCGTTCATATCGCTAAATCTCGCGGAGTAAATCCCGGGCCTGCCGCCAAGAGCCTCGACGCTGATGCCGCTATCGTCGCTTAGCGCGATAAACTCGTCCGCCAAATTTAGCTCACGCAGTTTTGCCTGCACGGCGCGAGCTTTGATTAGCGCGTTTGCGGCGAAAGTCGCGCCGTCCTCGACAATCTCAAACGGCTCACAAATTTCGCGTAGTGCGTAAATTTCGTAATCTTTTAAAAAATCTTTTATTTCGCGCACTTTGTCGGAGTTGGATGTTGCTAAAACTATTTTCAAAATTTTTCCTTTTTCTAGCTTGTCTTTTTGGTTCTTTTTACGTAGCTTGCTAAAATTTTGCTCGGCAGGCTGCGTGCCTAGCCTACGCAAAATTTCATCTACGCAACCGTAAAAATAATCCAAAAATACTTCGCTATGCTATTTTTATCCCGCGCATTTTATCAAATTCGACTTTAATTTACGTATTATCAAAATTCGGGTAAAATCACTCCTTTAAAAGGAAAATTTATGATAGTAAAAAGCGCATTACCTTTATCTTTTATCATCGGCAGCAGGTTTTTTGGACTCTTTATCATTTTGCCAGTTATCAGCGTCTACGCGCTCGAGCTTGAGGGGGCGACCGAGTTTTTAGTCGGCGTTCTCATCGGCGTTTACGCGATGTCGCAGATCACGTTTCAGGTGGTTTTCGGCTACGTCTCGGACCGCTTCGGGCGCAAAAACTCGATGCTAATAGGCCTGCTCGTCTTTATCGTTGGAGCTGCGATCTGCGCGGTGGCGACTGATATCTACACGATGATTTTTGGTAGATTTATCCAGGGTGCGGGCGCGATAGGAGCCGTGGCGATCGCGCTGATGAGCGACATGACCAAGGAGGAGGTGCGCGGGCACGCGATGGCGATGATGGGCGCGTTTATCGGCATTAGCTTTACGCTTTCTATGATACTCTCGCCGATACTGAGCGCCAAATACGGCCTTTCAAGCCTCTTTTACCTCTCGATCGCGGTTACGGTCGTTTGTATCGTGCTTTTATACACGGCCGTGGGCGAGGAGCCTAAATTTACGCATTCGCAGGCCAAAATGCCGGCCGTAAAGCTACTCTCAAACAGAAATTTACTACTCATGAACATCAGCAACTTCATGCAAAAAATGCTGATGTCGGCGGCCTTTATCGTGATTCCGATCGCCATCGTGAAGTATTTTGGCATGGACAAAAAGGACCTCAGCGGCATCTACTCGGTTGCGACGGTGTTTGGCTTTATAGCGATGGGTATCGGTGGCGCGATCGGCGAAACGAAGCGTATAACAAATCAAATTTTAGTCATCGGCGTATCGCTTTTCGTCGCTAGCTACGGGCTTTTCGCGCTCTCGCTCGGACACAAACCGCTATTTTACGCAGGCG
>NZ_CALINL010000208.1 GCF_938045225.1 uncultured Campylobacter sp. | reverse complement strand
TGATAGCTGGTGTTGCAGCTTCGCTTATTCCATTCCTAGAGCACGACGACGCTAACCGTGCGCTTATGGGCTCAAACATGCAGCGTCAAGCAGTGCCACTACTTCGCTCAACTGCCCCTATCGTTGGAACAGGCATGGAGAGTGTTATCGCAAGAGATGCTTGGGAGAGTGTAAAAGCAAAACGAGGCGGCGTGGTTGAAAAGGTGGATAATAAAAACATCTTTATCCTCGGTGAAGATGATGCGGGTCCGTATATCGATCATTATGCAATGGAGAAAAATTTAAGAACCAACCAAAACACGACCTTTTCTCAGCATCCTATCGTTAAAAAAGGCGAAAAAGTAGCGGCTGGACAGATTATAGCCGACGGTCCGTCTATGGAGCGCGGCGAGCTGGCTATCGGTAAAAATGCGCTTATAGCTTTCATGCCGTGGAACGGCTACAACTACGAGGACGCGATAGTAATCAGCGAAAAAATGATCCGAGAGGATGCGTTTACAAGCGTGCATATCTATGAAAAAGAGATCGAAGCGCGCGAGCTAAAAGACGGCGTCGAAGAGATCACTAAGGATATCCCGAATATAAAAGAGGAAGATTTGCTTCATCTGGATGATAGCGGCATAATAAAAATCGGTACGCAGGTAAAACCCGGCATGATTCTAGTCGGCAAGGTTTCTCCAAAAGGCGAGGTTAAACCGACGCCTGAGGAACGCTTGCCTCGCGCGATTTTTGGAGAAAAAGCCGGTCACGTGGTAAATAAATCTCTTTACGCGACTGCGTCAATGGAAGGCGTCGTTGTAGACGTTAAAATTTTTACTAAAAAAGGCCATGAAAAAGATAATCGCTCAAACAAGGTTTATGAAGAGGAAAAAGCTACTTTTGAAAAAGAGCACCATGATAGGCTTTTAATGCTTGATAGGGAAGAGATGCTAAAAGTGGGCGCTCTGCTTTGCAAAACGCCTTTGAGTTCTGCTCAAACTATCGGCAAAAAAACCTATAAAAAAGGCGAAAAGATCGACAAAGAGGAGTTTGAAAACATCAACCGCTTTACTCTAAGCGCGATCGTTAAAGGCTTTTCAAAAGACGTTCAAAAATCGTACGACGACATAAAAAATCATTTCCAAAACGAAAAGAAAAAGCTCAAAGAAGAGCATGATGCGAAGATGGAAATTTTAGAAAAAGACGACATCTTACCAAGCGGCGTAGTTAAGCTTGTCAAAGTCTATATCGCGACCAAGCGCAAGCTAAAGGTGGGCGATAAGATGGCGGGTCGTCACGGAAATAAGGGTATCGTTTCAAACATCGTCCCAGAAGTCGATATGCCGTATCTGCCGAGCGGTCAGCCGGTCGATATCGTGTTAAATCCGCTAGGCGTTCCTAGCCGTATGAATATCGGTCAAATTTTAGAAAGCCACTTAGGCCTTGTCGGCTACCGCTTGGGCGAGCAGATAAATCAAATTTTCCAAGAGAAAAAGGGCGAGTGGATAAAAGAGCTACGAGCCAAGATGATCGAGATAGCTTCGGCGTCTAAATTTATGGATGCTAAAAAGACTCTAGGCAAAATGAGCGACGAGATGCTTTTAGACTACGCTAGAGACTGGGCTAACGGCGTCAAATTTGCCACGCCTATATTTGAGGGCGTTAGGTTTGACGAGCTAATGAAACTATTTGAGCTAGCCAAGATCGATATGGACGGCAAGACCGAGCTTTACGACGGACGCACGGGCTCAAAGATTAAGGAGCGCGTAAACGTCGGATGTATGTATATGCTAAAGCTTCATCACCTAGTCGACGAAAAAGTCCACGCTAGAAGTACGGGACCATACAGCCTTGTTACTCAGCAGCCAGTCGGCGGTAAGGCGCTATTTGGCGGACAAAGATTTGGAGAGATGGAGGTTTGGGCGCTTGAGGCATACGGTGCGGCTCATACGCTTCGCGAGATGCTAACGGTCAAATCAGACGACGTCGAAGGACGCTTGTCTGCGTATAAAGCCCTAACTAGAGGCGAGAATGTGCCTGAAACTGGCATTCCTGAGACATTTTTCGTTCTAACAAACGAGCTAAAATCATTGGCGCTTGATGTCGAGATATACGATGAGGATGAAAATAATGAGTGAGTTAAAACCTATTGAGATAAAAGAAGAACGCAGACCGCGCGATTTTGAGGCGTTTCAGCTTCGTTTGGCGAGTCCTGAAAGGATAAAATCGTGGAGCCACGGCGAGGTCAAAAACCCCGAAACTATAAACTACCGCACGCTAAAACCTGAGCGCGACGGTCTATTTTGTGCTAAAATTTTCGGTCCGATCCGCGACTACGAGTGCCTTTGCGGTAAGTATAAAAAAATGCGCTACAAAGGCATCAAGTGCGAAAAATGCGGCGTCGAGGTAACTAGCTCAAAGGTACGCCGCTCCAGAATGGGTCATATCGAGCTCGTAACTCCGGTTGCGCATATTTGGTACGTAAATTCGCTCCCAAGCCGCATAGGAACGCTGCTTGGTATAAAGATGAAAGACCTTGAGCGCGTGCTTTACTACGAGGCGTATATCGTCGAGAGCGTGGGCGACGCGTTTTATGACACCGAAAATAGCAAAAAGGTAGAAATTTTCGATGTTTTAAACGAAGAGCAATACGTTTCTTTAGCTTCTCGCTTTGAAGAGGGCGGATTTAGAGCTAGGATGGGTGGCGAAGTGATCCGTGATTTGCTAGCAAATATCGATTTAGTCGAGCTTTTAAACACTCTAAAAGACGAGATCAGCGCGACAAATTCGGAAGCTAAGAAAAAAACTATAGTAAAAAGACTAAAAGTCGTCGAGAGCTTTTTAAATTCCGGCAACCGTCCCGAGTGGATGATGATTACGAATTTACCGGTCCTTCCGCCGGATCTTCGCCCGCTAGTTAGCCTTGACGGCGGTAAATTTGCGGTTTCTGACGTAAACGACCTATATCGCCGCGTTATAAATAGAAATGCGCGCTTAAAACGCCTTATGGAGCTTGACGCGCCTGAGATTATTATAAGAAACGAAAAGCGTATGCTTCAAGAATCCGTCGATGCGCTATTTGACAACGGGCGACGCGCAAATGCCGTAAAAGGAGCAAATAAACGCCCTCTAAAATCGCTTTCCGAGATCATCAAAGGCAAGCAAGGCCGCTTCCGTCAAAATTTGCTCGGTAAGCGCGTCGACTTCTCCGGTCGTTCGGTTATCGTCGTCGGTCCAAAACTACGTATGGATCAGTGCGGACTACCGAAAAGAATGGCTCTTGAGCTGTTTAAGCCGCATTTGCTAGCTCGCCTAGAGGAGAAAGGCTACGCTACGACCGTAAAACAAGCTAAGAAAATGATCGAGGATAAGACGAACGAGGTTTGGGAGTGCCTAGAGGAGGTTGTTAAGGATCACCCGGTTATGCTAAACCGCGCTCCGACGCTTCACAAACTATCTATCCAGGCGTTTCACCCTGTGCTTGTCGAGGGCAAGGCTATCCAGCTACATCCGCTAGTTTGCGCCGCATTTAACGCGGACTTCGACGGCGACCAGATGGCTGTTCACGTGCCGTTATCTCAAGAAGCTATCGCAGAGTGCAAAATTTTGATGCTTAGCTCGATGAACATCTTGCTTCCTGCAAGTGGTAAGGCTATTACCGTTCCTAGCCAGGATATGGTTTTGGGAATTTACTATCTAAGCTTAGAGAAGACCGATAGCAAGGGTGCGAATAAAATTTTTGCATCCGTAGACGAAGTAATGATTGCCGAGGAGGCGCACTGCCTAGAGGTACACTCGAAAATAAAAACGATGATCGACGGCAAGACGTTGTTTACGACTGCGGGTCGTTTGATCATCCGCTCGATTCTGCCTGATTTCGTTCCTGAAAATATGTGGAACAGGGTCATGAAGAAAAAAGATATCGCAAATTTGGTTGATTACGTTTATAAAAACGGCGGCCTTGAGGTAACGGCTGGATTTTTGGATAAGCTTAAAAATTTGGGATTCCGCTATGCGACAAAGGCCGGTATCTCGATCTCTATCGCCGATATCATCGTTCCTGATAGTAAACAAAAATATATCAATGAGGCTAAGAAAAAAGTACGCGAGATACAAAATCAATACGGCGCGGGCTTGCTAACGGACTCCGAGAGATATAATAAGATCATCGACATCTGGACGGATACGAACAACGTCGTCGCAGGCGAGATGATGAAGCTCATCCAGGGAGATAAGGGCGGATTTAACTCTATTTATATGATGGCCGACAGCGGCGCGAGAGGCTCTGCGGCGCAAATTCGCCAGCTGGCCGGTATGCGCGGTCTTATGGCTAAGCCTGACGGTTCGATCATCGAGACCCCGATTATTTCAAACTTCCGCGAAGGTCTAAACGTCCTTGAGTACTTTAACTCAACCCACGGCGCTAGAAAAGGTCTAGCTGATACCGCGCTAAAAACGGCGAATGCGGGATACCTAACTAGAAAGCTGATCGACGTCGCCCAAAACGTGAAAGTTACTATGCATGATTGCGGTACGCACGAGGGCATCGAGATTACCGAGATTACCGATAACGGCGAGCTTATCGAGAGCTTAGAGGAGAGAATTTTAGGCCGCGTACTGGCCGACGACGTGATCGATCCGATAGCAAACGAGGTACTATTTAGCGAAGGTACGCTGATAGACGAAGAAAAAGCTAAAGCGATAACCGAAGCAGGTATAAAATCTGTCAGCATCAGAACGCCGATAACTTGTAAAGCGGCAAAAGGCGTCTGCGCGAAGTGCTACGGCGTGAATTTGGGCGAAGGAAAGCTGGTAAAACCGGGCGAAGCCGTCGGTATCATCTCGGCTCAATCCATCGGCGAGCCCGGTACTCAGCTAACGCTAAGAACTTTCCACATCGGCGGTACGGCATCTACAGAACAGCAAGACTATCAAGTCGTCGCGCAAAAAGAGGGTTTTATAAGGTATTACAACCTAAACGTTTACGAAAACGGCGGCAAGAAAATCGTAGCAAACCGCAGAAACTCTGCCGTCTTGCTAGTTGAGCCTAAGATTAAGGCTCCATTTGACGGAAAGATTGAGATAGAGATCGCTCACGAGGACGTAAATATCATCGTAAAAGGCGAAAAAGAAGAGGTTAAATATACTCTAAGAAGAGGCGATTTAGCTAAACCTAACGAGCTGGCAGGCGTTAGCGGCAAGGTCGAGGGCAAAATTTACATCCCTTATGCCGATGGCGACATTGTTAAAGAGAATGAAAGTATCGCCGAGCTCATCAAAGAGGGCTGGAACGTACCGAAACGTATCCCATTTGCGAGCGAGATAAAGGTAGAAGACGGCGAGCCGATCGCTAAGAAAATCCTTGCCGGCGCAAACGGCGTACTTAAATTTTATATCCTAAAAGGTGATTATCCAGAGCGCACAAAAAGTATCAAAAAAGGTCACGTCGTAACGGAAAAAGGACTATTTGTCGTAGTTGCCGACGAGGATGACAGAGAGGCGGTTCGCTATTATATTCCGCGAAGCTCTATCATTAAGGTAAGCGATAGCGAAATGGTTGATAGCAAGACGATTATTTCAGAGCCTGAAAAACAAGAAAAAACTATTATTGCCGAGTGGGACCCGTATTCTACGCCAATAATTGCCGAAGAAGGCGGCAGGGTGACGTACGAGGATATCGAGCCTGGGTATAGTGCTGACGAGCAGTATGATGAAGCAACAGGTCAAAGTCGCCTTGTGATTAACGAGTATTTGCCATCTGGTATCAAACCTGCAATCGTTATTAGCACTAATGAAGGCAGGATGATTCGCTATCAACTAGAGCCGAAGACCGCGATATTTGTAGGTAACGATCAAGTGGTGCAACAAGCCGATATCCTAGCTAAAACACCTAAGGCTGTCGCTAAATCTAAAGACATCACGGGCGGTTTGCCGCGCGTATCCGAGCTATTTGAGGCTAGACGCCCTAAAAATACGGCTATCATCGCCGAAATCGACGGCACCGTAAGGTTTGAAAAGCCGCTTCGATCTAAAGAGCGCATCGTAATCGAAGCTGACGACGGCGCGACTGCCGAGTATTTGATAGATAAAAATCGTCAAATTCAAGTACGCGACGGAGAATTTATCCACGCGGGCGAGAAGCTAACCGATGGGCTAATATCAAGCCACGACGTTTTGAGAATTTTGGGCGAAAAGGCGCTGCACTATTATTTGATCAGCGAAATTCAGCAAGTTTACCGCTCTCAAGGCGTTGCGATCGCCGATAAGCACATCGAGATCATAGTTTCTCAGATGCTTCGCCAGGTTAAGATCGTCGATAGCGGCGATACGAATTTTATCACGGGCGATATGATCTCTCGAACGAGATTTAAGGAAGAAAACGAGCGCATAATGCGAATGGGCGGCAATCCTGCGATCGCCGAGCCTATTTTGCTAGGCGTTACGCGCGCTGCTATCGGAAGCGATAGCGTGATCTCTGCGGCATCGTTCCAAGAGACGACTAAGGTTCTAACCGAAGCTTCGATCGCTGCCAAGATCGACCACCTAGAGGATCTAAAAGAAAACGTCATTCTAGGACGCATGATCCCTGTCGGAACGGGTCTTTATCAAGATCAAAAGATCAAGCTAAAACAAAACTAAAATTTAACCCCACAAGCCTCGCCAAAATTGGCGAGGCTTAAATTTACCTCGCTTTAAAACCAATCAGATAAAATCAATCCTCTAAATTTGAAAATTTGGAGTAAAAATGAAAAATTTCGATTTGGGAATTTTATTTGCGAGATTGGGGCTTGGTGTCTGTCTTTTTATGCACGGCTTTGCAAAAATTTTACACGGCATAGGCGGCGTAAAAAGTATTTTAACAAAAGTCGGCTTGCCTGAGATTGTGGCTTACGACTCCTATATAGGCGAGGTTGTTGCGCCGATAATGATAATTCTGGGAATATTTTCAAGGATCGGAGCATTGCTCGTTATCGGCACGAGCCTAACGATAATGTACGCCTACCACGGACTCGGAAATTTATTTGAGCTTACAAACGTCGGCGGCTTTAAGGCTGAAATTTTATATCTTTACATCGTTTTATCGCTTTGCATTATCTTTAACGGAAGCGGAAAATACGCGATTAGAAAAGATTAGCGCGATAAAATTCGGCGTTAAAGATGAAATTTACCTTATATTAAGCCAAATTTAAATAAAATCAAGTCTTTTTAATAAATTTAGTCGAAAGGAATTACTGTGCCAACCATTAATCAATTGGTCAGAAAAGAGCGCAAGAAAGTGACTTTTAAGTCAAAATCTCCAGCGCTAAAAGAGTGTCCTCAAAGAAGAGGAGTTTGCACTAGGGTCTATACTACGACTCCTAAAAAACCAAACTCGGCTTTGAGAAAAGTTGCCAAAGTTAGGCTTACAAGCGGATTTGAAGTGATCAGCTATATCGGCGGTGAAGGTCACAACCTACAAGAACACAGCATCGTGCTAGTGCGCGGCGGCCGTGTTAAAGACTTGCCGGGTGTTAAATACCACATCGTACGCGGCGCTCTTGATACAGCAGGCGTTGCGAAAAGAACAGTTTCTCGATCAAAATACGGCGCTAAACGTCCAAAACCTGGTCAAGCGGCAGCCGCAGCAGGTAAAAAGAAATAAAAATTTAGGTTCGCAGACCATGCCATTAGCGGCATAGGTTTGAGTAAAATTTATAAAATTTGAAGGAATAATCAAATGAGAAGAAGAAAAGCTCCCGTCAGGGAAGTAATGCCGGATCCAATTTACGGCAATAAGGTAATCACTAAATTTATTAACTCTCTTATGTACGACGGCAAAAAAAGCGTTGCTACCGAGATCATGTACGGAGCCATCAAAGCTATCGAGAAAAAAAGCGGCGACGCAAAAGGTATAGACGTATTTAACGATGCTATCGAAAACATAAAGCCTCTTATGGAGGTTAAATCTCGTCGCGTCGGCGGCGCTACCTACCAAGTACCGGTAGAGGTTCGCCCGGCTCGCCAACAAGCTCTTGCTATCCGCTGGATCATCGGCTTTGCTAGAAAAAGAAGCGAAAGAACGATGATCGATAAGCTAGCTAACGAGCTACTTGATGCTGCAAATTCAAAAGGCGCGTCTTTCAAGAAGAAGGAAGACACCTACAAAATGGCAGAAGCTAACAAAGCGTTTGCTCACTACCGCTGGTAAGAGGAGGCTGGTATGGCAGATAGAAAAACCCCTTTACATATGGTTAGAAACATCGGTATCGCTGCTCACATCGATGCCGGTAAAACTACGACCAGCGAAAGAATTTTGTTCTTTACGGGTATGAGCCACAAGATAGGCGAGGTTCACGACGGCGCTGCTACGATGGACTGGATGGAGCAAGAAAAAGAGCGCGGCATTACGATTACGTCTGCGGCGACCACTTGCTTTTGGAAAGATCACCAGATAAATTTGATCGACACTCCGGGCCACGTTGACTTTACTATCGAAGTCGAGCGTTCTATGCGCGTTCTTGACGGTGCTGTTTCGGTGTTCTGCTCAGTCGGCGGCGTACAGCCTCAGTCCGAGACCGTTTGGAGACAGGCAAATAAATACCACGTCCCAAGAATCGTTTTTGTAAATAAAATGGACAGAATCGGCGCAAATTTCTTTAACGTCGAGTCACAAATCAGAAACCGCCTAAAAGCAAATCCGGTGCCTATTCAAATTCCTATCGGTGCAGAGGATAACTTTAGAGGCGTAGTCGATCTTGTTAGGATGAAAGCATATGTCTGGGAAGACGACAAAAAACCGACCGATTATAAAGAGATAGAAATCCCTGCTGAGGTAAAAGATAAAGCCGAAGAGTACCGCGCGAAACTAATAGAAGCGGTTTCTGAAACCGACGATAGCTTAATGGAGAAATTTTTCTCAGGCGAGGAGCTAAGCGAAGAGGAGATCAAAAAAGGCATTAAGGCAGGCTGCTTAAGAATGACCATAACTCCGATGCTTTGCGGAACGGCGTTTAAAAACAAAGGTATCCAGCCGTTGCTTGACGCGGTCGTAGCGTATTTGCCTGCTCCGGACGAGATCGAGGCGATTAAGGGCGTTTATGAAGACGGTAGCGAAGTAACGGTAGAAAGCACCGATAACGGCGAATTTGCCGCTCTTGCGTTTAAGATCATGACCGACCCGTTTGTCGGACAGCTTACTTTCATACGCGTTTATCGCGGTAGCCTTGAGAGCGGTAGCTATGCTTACAACACCGTTCAAGACAATAAAGAAAGAATCGGTCGCTTGCTAAAAATGCACTCAAATAAACGCGAGGAAGTTTCTGTTATTCACGCGGGAGAGATCGGTGCGGTAGTTGGTCTAAAAAATACCCTAACCGGCGATACGCTAGCTAGCGAAAAAGACAAGGTTATCCTTGAGAAAATGGACTTCCCTGAGCCGGTTATCAGCGTTGCCGTTGAGCCAAAAACTAAAGCCGACCAAGAAAAAATGGGAATTGCTCTTCAACGACTTGCCGAAGAAGACCCAACTTTCCGAGTTCACACAGATGAAGAAACTGGTCAAACAATTATGTCGGGAATGGGTGAGCTTCACCTTGATATCATCGTAGACAGAATGCTACGCGAATTTAAAGTCGATGCCGAAGTTGGTCAACCGCAAGTTGCATACCGCGAGACTATCCGTAAAACCGTCGAGCAAGAGTATAAATATGCTAAGCAATCAGGCGGTCGCGGTCAGTACGGACACGTATTCTTGCGCCTTGAGCCGCTACCTGCGGCTAGCGGATTTGAGTTCGTTAACGACATCAAAGGCGGCGTAGTTCCTAAAGAGTACATCCCTGCGGTTGAAAAAGGCTGCAAAGAGGCGCTTCAAAACGGCGTACTTGCCGGTTATCCGGTCGAGGACGTTAAAGTTACTCTATTTGACGGCAGCTACCACGAAGTCGACTCATCTGAAATGGCGTTTAAACTAGCTGCTTCTATGGGCTTCAAAGAGGGCGCTAGAAAAGCGGGTGCGGTTATCCTTGAGCCTATGATGAAGGTCGAGGTTGAGACGCCTGAGGATTATATGGGCGACGTTATCGGCGACTTAAACAAACGCCGAGGTCAAGTAAACTCTATGGACGAGCGCAACGGAAGCAAGATCATCACGGCTTTCTGCCCGCTAGCTCAGATGTTTGGTTACTCTACCGACCTTCGCTCTATGACGCAAGGTCGCGCGACTTATTCTATGGAATTTGACCACTACGAGGAAGTTCCAAAAAACGTCAGCGAAGAGATTATCAAGAAAAGAAACGGTTAAACCAAAAATTTGGCGGGGATGCAAATCCTCGCCTTCAATTTAATCTATATTTTGACCCTTGTAATTAAAACGGGTTTTTATTTTATGTCCTCATAGCTCAGCTGGATAGAGCGCAGAATTCCTAATTCTGAGGTCGTGAGTTCGAACCTCGCTGGGGACACCACTCCTGCTTTTAATACCATCTCATAAAAATCTTTTATAGAGTGCTTTAAATCATTTATATTTAGAATTCCTATTTTTATAAGT
>NZ_CALINL010000207.1 GCF_938045225.1 uncultured Campylobacter sp. | reverse complement strand
CGACGAGCTGGTGACCGCTCTCATCGTCGAGGGCGAGGAAGAGCCGATAAATCTAATCGACGAGCTTGGCGTAGAGACCGAGATAAACGAGATAGAGGCGATAGAAGCTCAGATCGATGAAGAAAATAGCGAGGAAAACGACGAGAACGCGGCCGAAGGAAGCGACGATAGCGAAAAGATGCTATTTATCGTAACCAAAAAGGGAATGTGCCTCAAATTTAAACTGAGCAAAGTCCGCCAGATGGGCAGAACGGCCCGCGGCGTGACGGGTATCAAATTTAAAGAAGCCGGCGACGAGGTCGTAGGCGCTGCCGTCATCGAAAACAACGATCAAGAGGTGCTAAGCATATCTCAAAAAGGTATCGGCAAGCGTACGACCGCAGAAGAATACCGCCTAACAAATCGCGGCGGCAAGGGCGTAATCTGCATGAAGCTAACGAATCGCACCGGCGATCTAATCGGCGTCGTAATGGTCGATGACGAGCAAGATCTGATGGCTCTAACCTCAAGCGGCAAGATGATACGCGTCGATATGCAAAGTATCCGCAAAGCGGGTCGAAACACCAGCGGCGTCATCGTAGTAAACGTAGACGGCGACGATGTAGTAAGTATCGCAAAGTCCCCTAAAGCCGACGAAGGCGAGGATGAGGGCGGCGAAGAGACGCTAGAAAATTTAGAATGAATTTAGTGTTTTTGGAATACAATTTGCTAGTAAATTTGCAAACAGAAAAACAACTAAATTTAAAGGTTCAAGAATGAAAAAAATTACATTCGCGGTTTTTGTAGTCGTTGCTTTTTTAGCCAGCGGTTGCTCCAAAAAAGCAAATACACCAAAGCAAGACATCGTCATCCAAAAGGTCGATAAAGAAGACATCAGAAGCGTGATGAAACAAGAAAAGATGATATACGATATCGAACCGGCCGATGCGGTATTTGGCGCCGTGGGCGAGGGCATCGCTCCGACCAACACCGTCTCTCACGCTCAGTCTCTAGCTCTAGCTAAACGCGCTGCCATCGCCGATGCGCACAGACAGCTAGCCGAGAAGCTATACGGAGTCAAGATAAACTCTAAAGACACGGTTAGAGACGCGATGCTTAGAGACTCGACCATCACGACTCAAGTAGCAGGCCTCATCAAAAACGCTTCCATCGTCGAGCACGACTTTAAAGACGGGCTATATCGCGTCAGAATGGAAATGAAAATAGACCAAAGCAAGTGGCAAGAAATTTTTGCTTACTGATTGCCGCTGCGACGCTTCTTTACGGCTCGGAGGAGTTTATCCTCTGGGCCAAAATCTCCACTAAAAATCACACTGTCGTTTACGACGATATCGCGCTTTCAAAGGCTATGGTTCTAAGCGAGCTAGAGTATGAGTATCTATGCGAAATAAACGCCCCCAAGCGGCCCGCGCAAAGCTCGATGGAGATTTTAAATCTACATAAAA
>NZ_CALINL010000206.1 GCF_938045225.1 uncultured Campylobacter sp. | reverse complement strand
CGATATCTGTGCATTAGCGGCACGCTAGATTGGGATCATCAAAGGCCTAACGGGCCTTGAAGTGCTAAAACTAACCTGGGTGAAGTGCAAGGCCCCATATCCGGCGCTTTTGCCGCTTGCCACTCTTAAAAATCTAAAAAAGATAAGCCTGTATCCGCACGCCTTTGCGCTGGAGGAGTACGCGCTTGCGCAGCTTGTTTGCGAGGGGGTAGAGGGTGCGCAAATGCCGCTTGCGGTGGAGTTTAAAGATACCGGCTATGTATATTTTCTAGAGCGAGGCTCGGGATACACCAAAATGGGGGCGAAAAACGAGCTGCAAAGACGCGCGGAATTTGAGCAAAAATTTGAGGCGTGCAAGCAAAAGGCGCGGGAAATTTTAAATTTATAGGTATCGCTAAAATTTTACTCTTTGCAGCGAGCTAAATTTAAAACCGTAAATTTCTGCAAAAAAGCAAAGAAACCTTAAAATAGTAAAATTTAGGTCGTAAAATTTTACGCATTTTTCTACTGAAAATTCTCATACTCTTTTTTAAATATGCGCTCATATCGCTGCCACGTGCGTATCGCAACGAAAATCAGCTAAATTTTAAAAGCCCGATTTACGCTTGCGGCGACGGGGCGCATAAAACGCCGCAAATATCAGACAAAATATCCGTAAATTTAGCCGAAACGCAGTAAAATTCGAGCGGCAAATTTAGCAAAAGGAGCGATCGTGAAAAATTTATTGTTAGCGCAGCTGCGCGAGGCGCTACCGCAGGACATGCGCGTGCCGAGCGAGCTTGAAGCGCTTTATGCGTGGATCGAAGCAAACGGCTTTTATGACGATGCTGGCGGGCGCAGACGCGGCTATCTCTACCCGCAGGATCGGCTGAAGCAGAGCTGGGGTGAGGATGAGCGCGAGGGCGGCACGGATATCGTATTTTTCACGGATGAGCCGAAAAATCGCGACGAGGAGCTAAGGTATTGGTTTTACGGCAAGGATCGCGAGCTTGCCGCAGAGATCAAGCAGCGGCTTTGCGTGTTCGCAGGCAGCGGCTCGGAGGGCTCGATGTGCGCGCTGTGGCTGGACGATGCAGGGGAAACAAAGATCGTGCACATGGGCTCGGGCTCGGGCTCGACGATGACCTGTGTTTTGGCTCATAGCGGGCTTGATTTTTTGCGATTGCTTGCGATCGGATACGATGAAATCTGCTGGGACGAGGATTTTAGCGCGCCGCCAAACAGCGAGAATGACGACTTTATCGTGCATCCAAACCTGAAATTTCAGCAGTGGGTAGCACAGACGTTCAAAACGACGATCCCGCAAACAGCGCTTGAGCTCATCACCCCCGCGCATTTGGACGACGAGAACCCAGGCGATGAGTTTTTGATCTGGGTAAATCGCGTCGCGGAGTGAGGTTTAGTATGAATTTAAGTAGGTTAAGATGCAATATCTCGCTGTTTTGGCGCTACCAAAGCTCTTGCGAATATAATTTATTCTTGATAAAAGCTCGCTTGCAGGATCAAAAACTGCTGCAAATTTTATTAACATAAGCGCGGTTTTATGCATTTTTGGCATTATTTTTAAGCGCCAAAAACGCCTGTAGCTATACTAAAAATTATAAGCCTTACTCGCTTTGTCGAACGATACGTGCAAGGCAAAAAACGAGAGCAAATTTGGCTCGCCAAAAAAAGCGAGCCAAAAGCCTAATGGCGGCAGTTTTTACAGTCTTTTACGGTTACGAGCACATTCATCTTTTCGATGAAATTTCCGAGCTTTCTCTCCAAGCTTTCCTTGTACTCGCTCAGCGCCTCGCAAAAGTTATAATCCTCGACGTGTCCGCAGCTCTCGCATACGACGTGGATGTGCGGGTAGCTAAAGATATCGTAGCGCGCCTTTTGGTTCGGCATATTTACCTCGACGACGAGCCCTTCGTCTTTGAGCATATTTAGGTTTTTATACACCGTCGCGAGCGATACGGACGGGTTTTCGGCGCAGATCTCTTCATAAAGCTCATCGATCGTCGGGTGCGTGTGGCGGTCGAGGATCTTGAGCACGCCGAGGCGCTGCGGGGTGGCTTTGAGGCCGTGATTTTTGAGAAGTTCCATGTAATTCATCGTTTTTCCTGATATTTTTTAGCTAAATATACAAAAATTTTATTTAAAACTTCTTTATAGTTGGTAATATAAATTATTATTTACTAAAATTTGTGTCGTTTGTAGTCAAATTTATACTTTTTGCGAGTTTAAGCGCTATACTCAAGGTAAATTTAGACGTTTAGACTTAGATTTGCCCTACCGAATTTAGCGTTTTGGGACTTAAATTTGAAGACGATTTAAATTTGACGGTTTGCTCGCCGAATTTAAATAAAAATCCGACTTTTAATGCAGCGTAAATTTTGCTATCGATCGTTGCAACCAAACGCCGCTTATCATCGCTACCGTAAAAATTTATTTTTTGTCGGTTGCGGCGATACCGCAGCATTTTAGATACGACTACGTTTTTCAAGCAAAGGCGTAAAAATAGTTTTCGCTAATTGCGATTTTAAATTTAAACAAGCTTCTGTGCCTTGCCGCACG
This sequence comes from uncultured Campylobacter sp., assembly GCF_938045225.1. Taxonomy (GTDB): domain Bacteria; phylum Campylobacterota; class Campylobacteria; order Campylobacterales; family Campylobacteraceae; genus Campylobacter_A. The sequence continues at coordinate 2,446 of NZ_CALINL010000206.1, read as the reverse complement.
GCTAAATTTACGAGCAAAAATCTACTTAAATTTTACCTTTTTGATAAAATCCGCGTATAGTCAAGCGCCGGCGCCAAATTTAAGTATTTTATAAAAGGTAAAAACGAGAGTCTGCAATGTTTTTTAGAGATTTTATCCTAGGGCGTAGCGGGCAAAACAAACCTTAGCGCAAAAGCCTATCGCGGCTCAAATTTAACCCAAAATTCGCTCGCGAGCCAGCCCGCGAAAAAAGATAAACGAAGATAAAAATAAATAAAACCGGCTTGATGCGCGCAAATTTGCCTATGCCGTTTAAGGCACGGTAAATCAAAGTAAGGGCGGCGAGACCGAGTATAAAAAGGTTTGTTTCGCTCAGATTTTTCGCCTTCTCCGCCTAAATGCGCTCGCCAAAACGCGCAAAAACGCTTCAGCTCAAATTTAATCCGCCGTTTCGGATAAAATTTTCTCGCAAATGCTTGCCGCGTCGATACCAAGAGCCTTTTCGACGTCGGCCGTAGCGCCGTGCGGGATAAACGCGTCATCAAACTCAAAGCTAACTATGCGCACGTCAAAAATGCGCCGCTCCTGTAAAAACGCGGCTAAAATCTCGCCTACGCCGCCCTTTTTTGCGGTATCGGAAAAAATGTACCAAATTTTATGCTTGCGCGCGAGCTCTTGCAAAAGTTCGCCGTCAAGCGGCTTAACAAACACTAGATCAACAAGGCTCGGGTCAAATTTGCCGTCCGTTTTTTCGAGTAAAATTTTGCGCGCCGCGTTTGCCTTGCCAACGGCGTTACCGTAAGCGATAAATGCCGCTTCCACACTACTCTCGACCAAGATTTCGCCTTTGCCAAGCTTTAGCTCTCTAGCCTCAAATTCGCCCTGCGCCAGCGCAAAAGCTCCGCGCGGATAGCGAAAAGCGCAAGGCCCCTCGTGAGCGTAGGCGTAGCGCATAGCGAGCCTAAAACTATCGGCGCAACGAGGCGCGAAAATCGCCAAATTCGGGATCAAATTTAGATAACTAACGTCAAACGCGCCCTGATGCGTCTCGCCGTCCTCGCCGACGATGCCCGCGCGGTCCATCGCAAAGACGACGTTTAGATTCATGATCGCGCAGTCGTGCACGACCTGGTCAAACGCCCGCTGCAAAAAAGTCGAATAAATCGCGATAAAGGGCTTAAAACCTTCCTTCGCCATCGCGGCCATCGAGGCGACGGCGTGTTGCTCGGCAATCGCGACGTCCCAAAATCTATCGGGAAACCTCTCCATCAGCGCGTCTATACCCGTGCCAGTAGGCATCGCGGCAGTTACTCCGACGATATTTTTATGCTCGCTCGCTAGCTGGGTCAAATTTTCCGCAAAGAGCGCGGTGGCCGATTTGGCGGCTGATTTTTTGATAGCTTCGCCGCTTTGTAAATCAAACGGGCTCACGCCGTGCCAGCTAGCCAGATGCCCCTCGGCCTTTTCGTATCCCTTACCCTTTAGCGTCTGCGCATGTACGACGACGGGCTTTTTCATACCTTTTGCGACGTTAAACGCCTCAATAAGCGCCCTCACGTCGTGGCCGTTTACGGGACCGATGTACTCAAGCCCCAGCTCCTCAAAAAACATCCCGGGCGTAAAGATCCTAATGCCCTCCTCCATCCTGCGCGCCATATACGCGGCGCCGTCTGGCATATAGCTCAAAAATTTCTCTACACGGCTTTTAAACTTCTGATATAGCGGCCCGGCCATCATCTGCGAGAGGTAGTTGCTAAAGGCGCCGATGGGCTTACTGATGCTCATCTCGTTGTCGTTTAGGACGATGACGCAGGGGTTTTTGATATCTCCCAGTTCATTTAGCGCCTCGTACGCGATACCCGCGCTCATCGAGCCGTCGCCGATAAAGGCCACTGGGATGCGATCCTCGCCCTTTAGCTTGATCGCCTTTGAAGCGCCGACTGCAAGCGAGATAGAGGTGGAGCTGTGTCCGGCGATAAAGTAGTCGTATTTACTTTCGGAAGGCTTGGTGTAGCCGCTGATACCGCCAAATTTTCTAAGCGTGTCAAATTTATCCCAGCGTCCAGTGATTAGCTTGTGCGCGTAGCTTTGGTGGCTCACGTCAAAGATAAACGGATCTTTTGTAACGTCAAAAATTTTGTGTATCGCAACGATGATCTCGACTGCACCGATGTTTGAGCTAAGATGACCGCCATTTTTGCTAACGGTGGATAAAATTTTATCTCTGATGTCGTGGCAAAGTGCGTTTAGCTCATCGACATTTAGGCTTTTAACGTCTTTATTCATTATTTACCAGCATTTTTAGCTTCTCTAGCCTTGTTTGCATCGTCGCATCGATGTTTCCGCCCTCGCTTATTATCACCACGCCACCTTTGCTTATAGCGTCATCAGCACTTACTTTTACGCGTTCGTTTTTACTAAATTGCTCTTTTAGATAGTCGCTATCTTCAGGATTAACACGAATTTC
>NZ_CALINL010000205.1 GCF_938045225.1 uncultured Campylobacter sp. | reverse complement strand
AGAGATCCACCGCTCGATGTCCGAATCCGAGCGAAGAGCGCAGATCCACAGCGACTACGAGAAGTTGCACATACTTCCTTATAATTTTAAAGTAGACGATCAAGAGCATATAGAAGATCCTTTGGGTATGAACGGTAGCAGGCTTGAGGTGCAAACGCACATCATAATGGCGCAAAAATCATCTCTTAGTAACCTAAGAAAAGCATTAAATTTAGCTGGAGTCGAGCCTGATAATATCGTACTTTCCAGCTACGCTTCGGCTATCGCGACGCTAAATCAAGGTGAAAAAGATTTGGGTGTAGCATTTATAGATATGGGCGGTGCAACTTGCAATATGATAATTCACTCTGGAAATTCAATAAGATATAATGAATTTTTAGGCATAGGATCATCAAATATAACAAACGACCTATCCGCTGCGCTTCATACGCCTATTTTAAAGGCCGAAGATATAAAATTAAATTACGGTATTTTATTAAATAACGCTAATGAGCTAGTTGAAATTCCTCCGATTAATGAAGACGGCAAAGTGCAAGAAGTCTCACTTGATATTATCTCAAACGTCATTTACGCAAGAGCTGAAGAAACATTAATGATTCTAGCAAAAATGCTCGAAGATAGTGGGTATAAAAACTCAATAGCTGCAGGCGTAGTACTTACCGGCGGCATGACTAAGCTTGAGGGCATTAGAGAGCTTGCCGTGGCAATATTTGACAATATGCCAGTAAGAATAGCAAGACCAAAAGAAATGGAAGGACTTTACGAAATTTTAAGAGATCCAGCGAATTCTTGTGCAATCGGGCTTTGTATGTACGGCGCAGGCTACTTTACACCTTATGAAATAGACTCAGAAAAGAAAATGAGATATAAAGACGAAGTCGTAGTAAAAAATAAAATTTTAAAAGATATAGTATATGACAATGGAATAAAAACCGAAGACAGAAAAAATCTCGAAGAAGTAGATAATAAATTCTTCAAGGGAAGCACTTTAGATGATAACTATATAGATGATTTGAGAATAGATGACGACAGAACTTTACAAGACGAACTAAATGAAGATTTAAATAAAAAAGAAAAAAAACCAAATATTTTTTCAGTAATTTGGAATAAAATAACACAACTATTTTAAAAGGAGATTAGGTTAATATGGGTAACTTTACGGTAGAAGAGAAAAAGCCTTCATACGGCGCAAAGATAAAAGTGGTAGGCGTAGGCGGTGGCGGCGGAAATATGATAAATCATATTATTAGAGAAAAAGGCGACGAGATGGACATTGATCTAATAGTTGCCAATACCGATGTAAAAGCACTTGATAGCTCTTTGGCTTTTACCAAACTTCAACTTGGAGAAAAGATCACAAAAGGGCTTGGCGCAGGCATGAATCCAGACGTTGGAACTAAAGCCGCCCAGGAAAGTTACGAAGAGATAAAATCTACGCTTGAATACTCAGATATCGTATTTATAGCATCAGGTCTAGGAGGCGGTACAGGTACCGGCGCAGCTCCGGTAGTAGCGCAGGCAGCTAAAGAGATCGGCGCTCTAACAATCTCAGTAGTTACTATGCCGTTTGAATTTGAAGGTAAAAAGCGTTATAACCTGGCTTTGAAAGGACTAAATGAACTAAAAAAAGAGTCTGATTCTATAGTGGTAATCCCAAACCAAAGATTAAAATCTCTAATTGATAAAAAAGCCGGTATAAAAGAAAGTTTTAAAATAGTTGATAACGTTTTAGCACGAGCCGTCAGTGGCATGTGTACTATCGTACTTGATTCAGGAAATAGCGACATAAACTCTGACTTTGCAGACGTTAAAAAAGTAATGGAACATCGCGGTATGGCTCTACTTGGCATAGGCGAATCAGAAGGCGAAGGCGCAGCCCAGGAAGCAATAAAAAATGCAATACAATCTCCGTTGCTAAGCGATATCACTATAAACGGTGCAGTAGGCGTTCTAGTACACTTTAAATATCATCCAGATTCTCCTTTTAGCGACATCGAGGAAGCTATGAACCTAGTGCAAAAAGCCGTAGACGATGAAGCCGATATCATCTTCGGAACTACAAGCGACGAAAGTTTTGAGAATAACAAAATTCAAGTTACCATAATTGCTACTGGTTTTAGAGATAAAGAAGAAGAAAAACCTACCCCTGTAGCTTCTACTCCTGATGCCGCATTTAAAAAATCAAGAAATCCGATCTTGGACGAAAGAATAACCAGACTAAAAGTTAGCGGTGGATACAATAGCGAAGAAGTAACCAATGTGCTAGAAACACCATCTTATATAAGAAACCAAATGGATTAATAAAAAGGATTGGGTTTATCCCTAATCCTTCTATGTTTTATTGCATTGGCATTTTAAAATACTTAGTTTAGCGTAAATTTATATCTCCATCACCTATTATACATTTAACATTATAGAATAATTCAATAAAAATCTTTGTAAAACAAATCATAAAAGTACCGCAAACTCCACACATATCATCTAAAATAATTAAATTTTATAAATATTAAATAATATTTTGGCTA
>NZ_CALINL010000204.1 GCF_938045225.1 uncultured Campylobacter sp. | reverse complement strand
GTACTAGGTATGGCTGGCGAACTAGACTCTGCGCGCCTAAAATACGAGATATCTCAAAAAACTGGACTAAAAAACAGCGCATTTAGCGCGCATATCATAGGCTCTCATAACGACGATATGGTGGCGCTACAAAGTAACGTGAGCGTGGATCTGGGCGGCGAATTTGACGCGGTAGCGCAGGAGGCAAAAACTGGCGGCGCAAAGATAGTTAAGCTACTTGGCACGTCGGCATACTACGCTCCGGGCGCGGCTGCGGCTAAAATGTGCGAGGCGATAAAAACCGGCAGCGAGCAGTGGCTAAGCTGCTGCGTGATAGAGGGCGAGTGCGCAGGCGGTAGGCTCGTGAAGCTAGGCAAGGGCGGCGTGCGCGAGATCAAGCAACCAAGCGCGGAGGAAAAAGCAGCGCTTGAAAAAGGCGAATCGCAAACGGCTGCAAATATCAAATTTCTAAAAGAAAGCGGGGTAATCGCGTAGCCGATGCTTGTAAATTATAAAATTAAAATTTACGCCCTGTTTTTAGCGGCTTTTATGTCGGGGTGCGCTACTGCTTCGTCGGGCGCCCCGACAAATACGATGCCGACAAAGCAAAGTCAAATTCAGACTTTAGCACCGAAAGAAAAAAATCAAATCAAAGTCGCGACTTTACTGGAAAAGAATGAAATCCAGAACTGGGGAGGTCGGGCTTTTCTAGGCAAAAGCGGCGACAGATTCAATGCAAAAGAGACGACCTTACTGAATCTCCTACAAGGATATATAGGCAAGAGGGACGGCGGCGACTGCTCGGGCTTCGTAACGCTTGTGAATAAAAAATTAAATCGAGACTTTTTCGACGAAAAGGAGCTCGATAAATTTTACACCAAGCACGGTCTAAAAAGCGAAGCTATGTTTAAGCTTTACGAGAGTAAAAATCTGATCGCCTTTGACGATCCAAAAGTCGGAGATTTGGTATTTTTCAATAACACAACCAGAAGCACGAAAAATAACAAAAAAGCAAAAATCGTCACTCATGTAGGCATAGTAAGTAGCGTAGAAAAAGACGGCACTGTAGGTTTTACGCATAACTCAAGAGGTAAAAATGCGGTTAATTTTATGAATCTAAAAAATAAAAATACGCGTAAAAAGGGCGAAAAAGAGTTAAATTCCTACATCGTATCTTGCAAAAATAACAATGCGTCGTGTCTTGCATCAAATAGATTTGCGGGATTTGGCAAAGCTGGCGTAAGGAGAAAATAAGGTTAACTTTAATGCTTTAAAATTTGCCGTCGCATCTGCATAAATTCGTATCAAATTTTACGGATAGACGGCGGTAAATTTGACTTTTAAAACTACCCATCGACTGCAAATTTAATTTTCCTTTCGACGAATTTGCCGTAATAGCCTTTAAATTTGAGCCAATAAGCGCAAAAACATCCGCACGGACGTTTCAAATTTGCTCGCTTTTAAGCAAAATAACTTCAAATTTTACTTTACCGCGCGCTTTAAATACCAAATTTAACTTAAATGCTATAAAATTATCGTTATGAGTTAAATTTGATAAGGAAAAATATGCTGATAAAAACTGACGCCCCCGTCTGGGTCGATATCTCGCGCTGCAAGGCGTGCGATATCTGCGTGAGCCGCTGTCCTGCGGGCGTGCTGGCGATGGCCGTCGAACCGCGCGCCGTGCTAGGTAAAACGATCGAAGTGGTACACCCGGAGGCCTGTATCGGGTGCAGAGATTGCGAACTGCACTGCCCCGATTTTGCGATTTACGTAGCGGAGAAGGGATTTAAATTCGCCAAACTAACCGCCGAAAGTAGAGAGCGCGCGACCGCCGTAAAAGAGAATAAATTTGAAAAATTAGAGGCGGAGCAATGAGCGAATTTTTAAATAACAACGGCGGCAAAAGAGAGGTCATCGCTAGCGGCAACGAACTAGTCGCGCTTGCGGCGGTGGAGTGCGGGTGCAACTTTTTCGGCGGTTATCCGATCACGCCAAGTAGCGAGATCGCGCACGAGCTAAGCGTGCTACTTCCAAAGCACGGCGGTAAATTTATCCAGATGGAGGACGAGATCGCGGGCATCTCGGTAGCGCTTGGAGCCTCGATGAGCGGGGCTAAGGCAATGACTGCAAGCTCGGGTCCCGGTATCTCGCTAAAGGCCGAGCAGATCGGGCTTGGCTTTATCGCGGAGGTGCCGCTGGTGATCGTAAACGTCATGCGCGGCGGGCCTAGCACGGGGCTGCCTACTCGCGTGGCGCAGGGCGATCTCCTGCAGGCGAAAAACCCGACCCACGGCGACGTAAACAGTATCGTTATCGCGCCTTCAAGCCTAGAGGAGTGCTATACACAGACCGTTCGCGCGTTTAATCTCGCCGAGCGGTTCATGACGCCCGTGTTTTTGCTACTGGACGAGACGATCGGACACATGTACGCAAAGGCCGCGCTACCGCAGATTAGCGAGCTAGAGATCTACTCGCGCAAGCAGTTTGGCGGCGATCCGGCGGACTACCGCCCGTACAGGGCCGCGGCGGACGAGCCTGCCGT
>NZ_CALINL010000203.1 GCF_938045225.1 uncultured Campylobacter sp. | reverse complement strand
CCTTCAACTACTTTTTAGCTCCCTATATATAAAAAGCAAGCCAAGCAACGCCATGACAGATCCCACTGGTATATTTAGACCATAAGGGATAACATCTCCTTTTGGCAGACCAAAAATATTTATTGGTGGAGCTGGATCTATGAGTATAGACAGCCCTCCAGCAAAAATAATAAAACCTATTAAATCATTCATTTATTTTTCACTTTTACACTAACTGTCCATTTGTTAGACGGTGCTGCTTATCATTTTTATTTACTATCATATTGTGGCATTGTAACCAACCCACATTATAAATACAAATATAGCTTGTACCAAAGAGACGCCACCTATTGTAACGTCCATTGTTTTAAAATTCTTTTTTAGAAATATCTTATACAAATTAGCATTAGCCAAATTAGAAGAATTACGATCGTGTAAAATAACGCCACACTTCCATACTTTATCTCTATATTTTCTAGGTTCTTCTTGGTAAGGTCGCTTTTTTTAATATCATTTTTTATTGCAAAAAATCCATAAAAACATACCAAGATAAAACCAAGTGCATCTATATAATAAATTTATCCAAAAAAGTATTTTAGTAGCTTTATAAAAGTAGTACTACGAAATATATTGCTATAAACCACTGAAAATTATCGTAAATTTCTTCATTTTTATTACCCGTATCTGAGTTGTATTACGTCGCCCGGCAGTCTGACACCTACTTCAAATATAGTCTTGCGGTTAATATTTTCTCCTGCTGCTCCGGCACCACTTGTAGTAAATCCCATAAATCCACCAACCCTAGCTTCTATAAGAATTCTATTTATACCCACATCTTTTGTTCTATCTTTAAGCTGAGAACATGGCTCTGTGGATGGGTTGACAAAAGCATCTCTGCTTGTCCTATTGATTATTTTTTAGCCCCTTGTATATAAAAAATATACCAAATAATATCATGAGTAGCCCGACCGGTATATTTAGACCATAAGGAATAGTATATCCTTTTGGTATACCGAAAGGATTTATTGATGGAGTGGGATCTATCATAATAGATACTCCTTCAACAAAAATAATAAAACCTATTAAATCATTCATTTGTTACGCATTTCTATATTTTAGATATCGCTCCACGATTGTTTACTGCTTGCTGATATTACCTTATTTTTGCTATATCCGTACTATTGTGTCTTAATATATCGTCGCTAGCTAGCTTCTTGCTTTTTGGAGTATTGGCTAAGAGTTTTTATTTTATCGCATTACTGCTGTTTCTGTCTTTTAGTGCATCTATACTAACGTCAGTCGATAAGTCTAAGGCTAATTTTATATTATTGTTTGTTGATTATGCAAATTTGCAAATACCTTCCTAATTTGTTTAGAAGTTAGACGAAATATATCATAAAAATATTTTTACCATCTTCGTGTTTGTATTTTAGTGTATGGCCGTGCTTTTTGAAAATTTGATTTGCTATGTAAAGTCCAAGCCCAAGTCCAGAATTTGAAGTTTCTACTCTTCTGTTAAACGCCCTATCAAACTCAAGTCTTTCTGGCTCAAGCTCGTCTCCCACGCTACTTATGCACAGAGCACTTTTATCTATAGTGACAACAACCTTGTCGCTTGAGTATTTTAAGGCGTTATCGATCAAATTTTTAACTCCTGTCGCATAAAGCTCAAAATCAACCTCAACAGCGCTTATATCGCCATCTGCTTGCACCTCTATGCGGCTTGTATCTTTTAGTAAAAGCATATCTACCGAGTGATCGACGATGTCTATGACTCGGTGCTTGTTCTTTTTAAGCTCCCACTCGCTCGATACTAGTTTTTCGACCTTGACGACTTCGCCCAGTATCATCTCTAGCCTTATAAAAATTTGTTTTAACCTATCTCCCGCCTTATCATCTTGTAAAATTTCAGCTATCATGTCCGCCATGATCCGCCCTTTCATTATCGGGTTGCGAAATTCATGCAAGATATTGCGCAAAAAGAGTGCTCTAGCCTGTTTTATGGCGTCTATCTTTTGCATAGTCGTGTTAAATTCGCCAGCGATTTGGCCTATTTCGTCGTTTGCCTCTACTTTTATCAGCCTAAATTTATCCTCCTCGCCTGCTCTTCTTATCATATTTTTTAAATTTCTAAGCCTTAGCAGTTTTTTCAAAACGACTATAAAAAATGCGACCATCACGATATTTACTACAAGCCAAAGTATCCAAATGCCATTTGAAGAAATTTCTTCTAAATTTTCTAAAGGCACATCGTTTTTTGCTATGTCATCTTTGCTTGATATATTAAGCCCTGCCGCATCCATAATGCGCGAAAACATTTTTGGATCGATAGAAGAAAATCTAGGCACAAAATAAAACTTTTTGTTATACCTTATCATATCAGCATAGGAGTCGCTATAAATTTTCTCTCCGCCTTGCCTGATCTTAATAGGATCAAGCTCGCTACTTTTAAGACCTATTTGCGCTAGTTGTTTAGCCGCGTTGCCTTCTACTTGTCCTCGTATACGCATACCCAGCATAAAACGCTCATAAGTATGATACTCTGCGTCTCTAATCTGCTTTTTTGATTCGATAAAAAATGCCAAATTTACCGTAATGAGCGCAGCAAAAAAGAAAAAAGATATGAGTTTTATGATAGATATATTACGCATTGATAAATTTATACCCTATACCGCGCACGGGGTGGATGAAGTGTGGATTTTTAGGGTCGTCTCCTATCTTTTGGCGCAAGCGCCCTATGGCTACGTCGATACTTTTTAGCCCACTTTGAAATTTAGCCTGACCCAAATTTATCAAAATATCCTCTCTTGGTATAACCATCCCCTCTTTTTCATAAAGGTAGATAAAGATGTCAAATTCCGCTTTCGTTAGCGCTATCTCCTCTTTGTTTTTTATGACGATACGCCTTTGTTTATCGACGCAAAAGGTTTTGGAGTCATCGCCTGCTTGTATCCCTCGGCGAAGTATTGCCCTTAGCCTAAAAGCAAGCTCTATAGGCTCATACGGCTTTACCATATAGTCATCCGCCCCAAGCTCAAAGCCCTTTATCTTATCTAGCGTTTCACTGCGGGCCGACGATATGATGATAGGTAACGATGGATAGCCTTGCCTAACATGCTTGCACACGTCAAGGCCGTCCATATCTGGCAAACCAAGATCAAGCACCAATGCGTCAAAAGTATTTTTTGCGTCTAGAATTTTAAGTCCTTCAACCGGATTTGTGACTATGGTTACGCCAATCTCGCTTTTTGCCAATGCAAATTTCAAAAGCTCGGCCAGTTCAAGATCGTCTTCTATAAGCAAAATTTCTATCATAGTAGCTATTATATCAAATTTAAAATTTAAAACTAAAAAATATTTTTTAGTTAATGTTACCAAAATCTTACCGTTTTTGATAGGCCTACATGTTATGATTTCGCTCATAAATCCAAAGATGATGGTGTAAAAATTTAAAGGAGGTTATGGTGAAAACATGTTTTTTGACGATCGGCAAGAGTAAATTTGCTCTTAGTTTGGCTGCGTTTATGGCTATGGCGTCCAGCGCTAGCACTAGCGATAGCTTGGCGGAGGCTTTACAAACAAGCACTATGGGTGCGACAGTATTTTCATACTACGATATGGACTCGACAGAGTACTTCCCGCCAGCTAGCAGAACAAATAAAATTCGTGAGCACATCGGTGGTTTAGGTGCTGAGCTTAGGTTTTTAACTGGCTCTTACTACGGCTTTAGGCTCGGTCTTACGGCTCAGGGTTTGGTAAATTTCGGTCCGTCAAAGGCCGCAAAAGATTATTTTGCATACGACTGGAATAGCGAAGGTGTAGCACTTTCAGAGGCCTACTTAGGATATGAAAATAACTATATCGACTTTAAACTAGGTCGCCAGTACTACAACTCAAAATACACCGGCCTTGTGCCGCCGCTTGTTGCTACAAACACGGACGTGGGCTACAAAGAGGCATTTGAGGGCGTGAGCGCTAGGATAAAGCTTGATAGCATAGATACCGTTATCGGCCTAGCAGACTTTTGGAAATTTGCCGGCAGATCAAGCGCCGTAACTGGTGGAGATCACGGCGCGCCAAGGTTTAAAGATAGAGTTATCATCGGCGGCTTTGGACCTTACGGCTATAAATTTGACAATATCTTTAACTCGTTTGTAACATATAGCGGCATCCCTGGCGTCTCGCTCACAGCTGGCTACGCAAATGTCTCAGGCATCGAGTATGATGACGCAGCCAACTCAAAAGGCGATATAAATTTCTACTTCGCAGCAGCTGGTTACAAAACGCCTACGCTTTTTGAAAACGCGATCGTTGGCATAGACTTTATGTATAAAGGCTCAAGAACAAACGGTACTTTAAAAGAGAATTTCGACTTTAACGGCGATTACTATGCAGGTATGATAGGGCTTTATAATGCTTATGGCGCTGATTTTAGATACGCATACTCAACCGTTAGTAAAAACCAGATGTCGCTTCAAGGCATAGGAAACGACGTTGGCTCATTTACGGCTACTCCGATCTATGGTCCGTTTTTATTTATGAATTTTGCTGGTATGAATTTACATAAATTTAGCGCAGGCTACGACCTTAGCAATGTAGGCGCCGAGGGTCTTAGAGTGGATGCTGACTACTGGTATGGCAAACAGCACAATGGTAGCAACGTTCGCTCAGGCGGCCTTCATGGTCAAGCACCAGGAACTAGAATCGACGTAAAGGGCTGGGACGTGCAAGTAACTTACAAAGTCCCTGCGGTTAAGGGTCTAAAACTATCAGCTATCTATGAAACATTAGATAGAAAGCTAAAGTATACAAACGGCAGCTCTAACGGCAAGACAAGAGATGAAGAGCTTTGGTTAAGAGCCTCTTACGACTTTGACATATTAAAATAAACTTAAAGCATGGAGTATAAAATGGTAGAAAATAACGAACTATCACGTCGCTCGTTTTTAAAACGTAGTGGCGCACTCACACTTGGCTCAGTTGCAGCAGGATCAGCGCTGCTAACAGGCTGTGATAACCCAAATAACCACCTCATCCACCCAGAAAAGGAGACCACAAAAGCACCTGATGTGCCAAAATGGCTAGGTGTTGAGCCTGAAATTTCAGACAAAGATATAAAAGAGACGCTTGAAACCGACGTGCTTATCATCGGTGCTGGCGTTTCAGGGCTTCACGCTGCGCGCGCTGCTAGCGAAAAAGGCGCAAGGGTTATCGTCCTAGAAAAAGCCGGTCGCTTTCAGGTTAGAAGCGGTCAGTACGGCACTCTAGGCAATAAATTTCAAAGAGAGCTTGGTATCAAATATGACAAGAATGCGGCCATAAATGAACACTTAAAACAGATGGGCTACCGCGCCGATCAGCGAGTGTGGAACTACTGGGCGGATCACAGCGGCGAGGACTTTGACTGGATGATAGAGCTTGCTCCTGCGGTGCATTTTATGAAAGAGACCGATACGCAGCTTGATAGAAGTAAGATAAATTTGATGCTTATGCACTATCCACTCCCGGCCGGATACGACCCAAGTAAGGAAAACAGCCCAAGCTACCCAACCGTTATGTCCTTTTTACCTAGTCAAGAGCCGATGATGGAGCTAGTTTATGAAAAGTCTATAAAACAAGGTGCAAAGTATATCTTCAAAACTCGTGCGAAAAAGCTTCTTCGCGACAAAACAACTGGCAAAATGCAAGGAGCGATCGCGCAAAATATGGCTGATGGCTCATATATCAAGATAAATGCTAAGTCGGTGATACTTGCTACGGGCGATTATATGAATGATCATGAGATGGTAAAGACATTTGTGCCGTGGGTGGCAAATTTCTTCTGTCCGTTTCCAAACAGAGACTACAAAAACAATCCGACCAACACGGGAGACGGACACAAACTTGGCTCATGGATAGGTGCAAAGCTAGAAGACGGACCGCACGCACCAGTCGCTCACACGCTTGGCGGACCGCTTGGCGTTGATGCGTTTTTACTAACAAATGCAAAGGGAGAGCGCTTTACAAATGAAGATCTAAGCGGTCAGCAAGTCACTCAGCCGCTCTCTCGCCAACCAGGAGGCTTTGGCTGGCAGGTATTTGACTCTAAATTTCCAGAGCAAGTCGGCCTCATGGGCGTATCACACGGCAGTGTAAACCACTGTGTAGAAGATAATCCAAAGCTTCCACCTGACTGCCAGTGGGCGATAGGCAAAACATCGTATATATCGGTAAAAGATATTGAAGAGATGCCTGATGTCATAAAAGCAAACACCATTGAAGAGCTTGCTAGTAAGCTCTACCCTGATAACAAAAAGGCGCAAACACAGTTTTTGGCGACCATAAAACGCTACAATGAGCTATGCGACAAAGGCTATGATGATGACTTTGGTAAGACCGCTAAGAGGATGTTTCCAGTCCGCCATGCGCCGTTTTATGCTGGCAAAATGGGAGTAGGTGCGAGCCTGGTCGTAATGGGTGGCTTTACCGTAGAGCCAAGCACTGCAAACGTGCTGGATACCGACTATAACGAAATTTCTGGACTTTATGCCTGTGGTAATGTTATGGGCGGACGCTTTTTGGGAGATTATCCAGTAGTTTTAGCCGGCACTAGCCACGGAACATGCCTATGCTACGGACGCTTAGCAGGCTATCAGGCTGCGGCAAACGCAAAAGGAGTACAAGCATGAGCAATAGAAAAAAATATACGATAATAGGACTAATAGTAGCCGCTATCGTGGGCTTTATAGCGTTTCACCAAATAGAGGCTGCTAGCCACAAGGCTGAATTTTGTATCTTGTGTCACAACATGCAGCCAGAGTACGACTCTTATACAAAAGGAAATTTGCTAGCCAAAAAGCACAATGACGCAAACGTAACATGCCACGATTGCCATACACCAACCATAGGTGAGCAACTAAACGAGGTCAGGATGTATGCGATGGGCGATTTTGAGATGCCAACAAAACAAAGAGGATTTACAAACGAGCAATGCACAAGCTGTCATAAGGTAGATGAGATCAGAAAAAAGACCGCAAACTATGGTTTGTCTAACCCACATAATGGTGTCCATAATAGAGACAATGAAATGCTTCAGTGTCAGTCATGCCACGCAGTGCATCATCCACAAAAGCTAAATACTTGTATGTCTTGCCACCCGATAGACTGGAAGGTAGATAGCAGCTGGAAGATGTATCCACCTACTAAAAAATAATCTCCTACTTGACAAATCCGCCTCACCTAGGGCGGATTTATCTCCTCTGTAAATATAAATGGTTTGAGATAAGCTAAACTGTATAGATCTAAGCTACTATAAGCCAGGTTTATGGGGAAATTTGCTTTTAGATATTAAAAAAAAAATTGCCACTAAAATATTTTAACCGATGTCTTTAAATTATTTGCTTACATGCTTTACGATATCTTTTAGCACTAGCGGTATTACGTCGCCGTGTCCTTGCCCTTCGTAGATTTTAAATTCGTATTTGACGCCCGACTTTTTTAGAATTTCAGCCAAATCTGCCGCCTTTAGTATATTTTCTTTATCTGTTTTACCCGCTCTTTTTTCTAATTCTCCTACGCTAAGTCTTATAAAACTCGCCTTTAATCTAATTTTTAGTTTGCCGTCGTTATCTAAAGCGTCTTTTAGAATTTTAGAATCTCCCCACCAAAGAGACGGAGAAGCTATAAAAAACTCATCAAATATACCGTCGTTTTGTAGAAGCGAATAAACTAAAAATAGTCCGCCAAAAGAGTGACCGTAAAATATTTTTTCGCTATTTTTTATATCGTATTCTTTGTATGCAAACGGCATTAACCGCTCTTTTATAAATTTATAAAATTTGTCTGCATTGCCGCCTTGTTCGTATTCGTCGCCTTGGGCTAACGGCGTTAAGTCCTTTGTTCGCCTTGCGGTATCGTAAGCTAGCGGCGTATCGTATCCGACGCCTATGATAAGCGGTACATTGTCGTTTGAAGTAAAATCTTTAAATAAATTAAGCAACACGGAAAATTGCGCATTTGCATCGAGCATAAAAATCGCTTTTGGATAAACGTTGCGGTTTTTCGGCACGGCTTGAAAAATTTT
>NZ_CALINL010000202.1 GCF_938045225.1 uncultured Campylobacter sp. | reverse complement strand
CTATACATTTCACACCTCTTGATGTTCCAGAAGGTATAGCTATATTTGAAAGTGTAAAAAGTATATTCTCATTATTACCAAGATTGGCTATTGCCTCTCTTATTGCATATTTAATATCTCAATTCCACGATGTATGGTTATATGAAAAAATTAGAGAATTTTTTCCCGAAAAAAAATTTATATGGCTTAGAAATAATGGAAGTACAATGTTAAGCCAACTTATAGACAATGTAGTATTTACAACTATTGCTTTCTATGGAGTATACCCACTAGAAGTAATGTTTAATATCTTCTTATCAACATATATAATTAAATTTATAGTTGCTATCTGCGATACACCATTTATTTATCTTGCTGATAAGATGTTTAGAGATAAAAAAATACCTGAAGATATATAAGCTTAATATAAAATAAAAAATGAAAGAATTTCTATAAATATGGAAAAAAAAGAAATAGCAAATTTGCTAGAAATAGAGCTTAGAACGCTTTATAATTGGGAAAAAAATAGACCAACTCTATATAAATTTATAGTTGAAAATATTGATAAATCTATTGAAAAAAATTCTAAATTTGACGAATTAAAAGAATATTTTGAAAAACTTACAGAAAAAGAACAAGAATTTTACTTATCAAATATAAAAATAACTGTATTAAAAAAAGAGCTAGGACAATGAAAAAAATAATAGCAATAACATTAATAGGAATAAAATTAATAGCTTTAGATTTTGGAAAAGATGTTGATATAGTAGGAAAATGGTATATAAGAAGCGTGGATGATTTATCGTTTGCGTTTGCATCAGGGGCTGGGAATAAGTGGACGTTAAATTTTAGACCAGACGGAACAATTTACGACATACTAAAAGATAAAGAAATTAAAAAACAACTTAATTGGCAATATTCAAAAGAACCGGGAGTAGTAAGTATAAAATTTCAATTGGAAGTAGACAATAAACAATTTGTTGAAGCAATGCTCGGAAGTATCATGAACGACGATATAAAAATAAAAAGAAAATTAGATTTAGTAGAAAATAGAGATTGTTATTTAGTAAATATAATAAACAAAGAAAGAGATGTATATATGTGCGAAATCTTAGATAAAAAAGAAAGCCAACGAAGAGAAAGAGAAAGAGCAAAAAGAGTTATTAAAATAAATTAAAAAAAGGAAAAATATGGACGAATATTTTAAAAACATGAGCAAAATCATGGAGGAATCAGCAAAAGGTATGCAAGATTTTAATCAGGCAATGGCAAAAGGAGCAACACAAATGTATTATATGGGAACAGCAGAGGCAGTAATAAGCATAATAATAACAATAGCAATGATATATTATATTTTTAGAAGTTATAGCTTAGCAAAAGAAGCAGAAAGAAAAATAAAAAATTTAGAACTAAGATTTTATGAACTAGAGGAACACATTGAAAAAACAACAGGAGAAAAAATAAGGCATAGGGCTTTTTTTGATTAAAATAACAAAAAACGCCCAAAAAATGGGCGTTTTAAAAGAGATTTTACAGCCCATAATCCTCATAACCCGAAGGTCGGCGGTTCAAGTCCGTCCTCCGCAACCAAATCTAGCTTTTTCTTCATTTACTCCGAAAAATCAAAATTTTGAATTAAAGAAAATTATTTATGAGCTTTGACGTATCTAAAATTTTAATCGTTTTGTTGCTGATCGTAATTATTTCGCTGGCTTTAAAGCTATTTAAAAAGCAAAAAATCAAGCAAACTAGATACAAAAGCGATAGTGGCGATACTGTAAAAAGCCGTGCTGAGCTCATCGTGGCAAATTGGTTGTTTTACCGCGGCATAGATTTTATCTACGAGAAAAAAGCGCCGACCAAAGAGCGCGTCATTAGCGATTTTTATCTGACGCAAAGCGAAATTTATATCGAATTTTGGGGCCTTGAGACGCCGCAGTATCTAAAAAGAAAAAGTAAAAAAATCAAAATTTATAAGAAAAACCGCCTAAAACTCATTCAGATGAACGACGACAGTTTGCGCGATTTAAACGCATTTTTTGCCAAAGAATTTGCGAGGCTCGGCGCAAAATATCAAATCAAGCCAAAATAGTAAAATTTGTTAAATTTAAACGTTCCCGTCTTTGTCGCAAATTTGTATACAAATACAATACAAAACTCAAGAAAGCGGCTTAAATTCGGCGGATACAAAATTTACAAAATTAGAAAATCGGCTATTTAAAAGCGTTTGCAGTTGTTTGAAAAAAATAGGTTGCCGGCATCGCGACCGTAGTTACTGGTCTGAGTGCCGGTGATAAAACCTGCGGGCAAGGCGCGAGGTAGTGCGTCAAAATAATCTGCTGCTCGCATAGCGTCAGGCAGGCATCTGTGTTTTTGATGTCGGCAAATTTGCTCCAAAATAGTTCCAATCAGCGGCGAGTTTGATCAAATTTAGTCGCCGCGATGAAAAACAACCCAAATCGTATCGCGCTCCATTTTAAGGTTTGACAAATTTAATCAAAATAACAATTCTTGTAAATTTGCCTCACGCATATTATTATCGCCAAATTTAACCTTTAGCATTTTCAAGGTGCGGGTTATTCCCAAAATCGTTCAAATTTGATAAATCCGTAAAAATTAAACAAAAACTTACAAGCCTGGTCGCTTCGTTTAAATTTAACTAAAGCCCGTTCGCGCCGCGTTTGGCTACATCTAAAAGTCCGTAAAATCTCAAGCCAAGCCCGCGCAAAAGCCTAAATTCAAAGCTAAAAATGTATAATTACCCCAAATTTTTAAACAAGGAATAACAATGGATAGAGTAGAGCAGGCCATAAACGACATCAAAAACGGCAAAATGGTCGTAATGGTCGACGATGAGGATCGCGAAAACGAGGGTGATCTGGTATTTGCGGCGACCTTTAGCGACACGCAAAAGGTAAATTTCGCCATAACTCACGCAAAAGGCGTGCTGTGCCTCGCGCTAAACGAGGAGATCGCGCGTCGCCTCGATCTAAATTTGATGGTGGATAAAAACACGTCCTGCCACGAGACGGCGTTTACCGTCACCATAGACGCCAAAAACACGACGACGGGCGTGAGCGCCTACGAGCGCGACGTCACGATCCGTCTAGCCGCCGATCCGATGTCAAAGCCTGAGGACTTCGTGCGCCCTGGGCATATTTTCCCGCTCATCGCTAAAAAAGGCGGCGTGCTAAGCCGCACCGGACACACCGAAGGCTCGGTGGATCTATGCAAGCTTACCGGCCTAACGCAAGCAGCCGTCATCTGCGAGATCGTAAAAGAGGACGGAAATATGGCTCGCAGGCCAGATCTAGAGGCGTTTTGCGAGAAATTCGGGCTAAATATGGTCTCGGTTTCCGAGCTCGTGCAGTACCGCCTAAGACACGAAAGCCTAATCGAGATAAAAGAAAAAACCGCGGCCAAGATAGCGGGCTTTGACGCCCTAAAATGCGAGATCTTAGATCACAAGGGCGAGCGACACTATGCCTTTGTTTTTGGCGAGATAAAGGACAAAACCGCGGTCAAATTTCATCAAATTTCAAGCGACGTGGAGCTGCTATGCTCGGATAAATTTGACGACTTGCGAGATTCGCTCGAGTACCTATCCAAAAACGGCGGCGTTGCGGTGTTTTTACAAGGCGAGGAAAAGTGCGGCGGACAGGTCAAGGACTACGGCATCGGCGCGCAAATTTTACACAAACTAGGCGTCAGCCGTATCGAGCTTTTAAGCGCGAATAAAAATAAAGATTTCGTTGCATTAAAGGGCTTTGGGCTTGACATCGCGGGCTATAAAGAGTAATGCAAACGGGCCTAGCGAGGTTGCGCGGGCCTTTGCCAAGACGCTAAATTTGGGGCTTTTGTACGCGGATAAAAAAGGCGTCATTAAATTTATAAATAAAAAATTCGAGCATATTTTCGCTCTAGCGCCCAAGTTTTTTTACGGAGCGAAATTTGACGAGATGATCGCTGCGGCGCAGGGGCTGGACGAGCTAAAAAGCTTTGAAAATCTCAAAAATAGCCCGCTAAACTCGAGCGATTTTATAGTAAAAAAGGGCGAAAAAAGCTACAGGCTAAACGTTTCAAACGTGCTTGAGGGCGGAGTGAAATTTGACGGATTTATCCTCGCGGTCACCGACGTCACGCACGAAAAGGAGCTAGAAAAAAAGGAGCTTGAGCATAGGCGCTCGGTGCTAGTTCACGCCAAAACCGCGCTGGTAGGCGAGATGATAAACTCCATCTCGCATCAGCAGCGCCAGCCTCTAAGCGCGCTGGGGCTGTATCTAGATAACATCGAGGAGTGCGCGAGCGAGGGCGAATTTGGGCGCATACCGGCTCAAATCGCAGCCTGCAAAAAGAGCCTAAGGCTCATGGATGAAACGATAAAGGCGTTTAGAAATTTTTACGCAAGCGGCGAAGGAGCGGCGAAATTTGACCTCGTTAATATCATAAACGAGCTTATTTTGATAGTTAGGCCCGAGCTAAACTCTCACGGCATCGAGCTAAAATTTGCTCACGAGCACGGCAAATACGAGCTAAAAAGCGTAGCTAGCTACGTGAGGCAGATCCTGCTCTCCTTGCTCTCAAACGCCAAGGACGCTCTGATCGAAAGCGGATGCGAAACGCCGCAAATTTTGATCGAGCTAAAGAGAGCCGGCGGGCTATTTAGCGTGAGCGTGAGCGATAACGGCTGCGGCGTAAAAGCAGATAGCGATAAAATTTTCGAGCTATTTTTCACGACGAAAAATACTGGCACCGGCACGGGGCTAAACGTAGCTAGGGAGCTCGCCGTAAAAAAGCTGGGCGGCTCGCTGGAGCTTGAAAGTGCGGCGAATCCGACTAAATTTACGCTATTTTTGGGCGAAATTTAGGCAAGGCTGTAAATTTGAAAATTAGTTTTAGGAATTAAGAACCACAAGCAAGAAACGAGACTAGCGTGTATAGCAAAATAAAAAATATCTTAAACGGCGTAAATTTGCTCATCGTCGAGGATGACGAGAGCCTGCGCGAAAGCATCAAAATATCGGTCGAAAACTACGTGAGCGAGGTTTACGCCTGCGCAAACGCAAAAGAGGCGCTGGAAGTTTTTGAAGCAAAGGACGTAAATTTGGTGCTTTCTGATATCAACATGCCGCATATGAACGGTCTTGAGATGGCGGCTCGCATCAGGGGGCTGGATAAAGACGTGCCTATTATATTTCTTACTGCATACGGTAACGACGAAAACATGCTTAGTGCGATAGAGCTAGGTAGCTTTGGCGTGCTAAAAAAGCCGTTTGAAAAGCGCGATCTAATCATGCAAATGAGCTTTGCGGCGAATAAATTTAAAAACGATTTTGCCCAGGTCGATCTAAAAAACGGCTTTAAATTTAACGCCTTTAGCAGACAGCTAACAAAGGGCGGCCGGCCCGTGGCGTTAACGAAAAAAGAGCAAAATTTGCTACATCTTTTTCTAAAAAATCAGGGCCGCGTCGTGAGCTTTGAGATGATCGAGTCGTGCGTCTGGCAGGACGGCAGCTGCACCGCCGACGCGATACGAAGCTTTGTGTATAAACTACGCAAAAAACTCTACCCCGAACTCATCCAAAACGCGCAAGGTAGCGGCTACGCGCTTATCTTGGGCGAGCAAAATCAACGAACTGTGAGTCAAACGAGCTATATCTGAGGCAATACGTCTTAATCAAAATCATAGTTTAAATACAAAACGCGGCGCTTTTAAATTTGGCGTCTGCAAAGACCGCAATGATAAATTTAATACAAAACTCGGCGATTATAATTCGTTTAAAATTTACGTTTTCTTAAAAGCGTAAATTCAGCATAAATTAAAATTTAAGTCGTAAAATGCGAATTGCTAATTTTAAAATCAACTTTAAGGAGAAAATATGCAAATAAATTCTCAAGAGGTAACGCAAACGCCGGGAAATAACACCGTCTTTCAAACTTGGCTACTAAACGGCGACGAAAACGCCTGTAAAAAAGGCTTTGAGAGGCTTTGCGCTTTGGTGGTAAATTTAAATAAAACGGCAAAAGTAAGGTTTGGCGCGGAGGCGAACGTAAACTGCGTAATCGGCATCGGACACGACGCGTGGCTAAAACTAGGACTCCCGCAACCGCTACCAAAAGAGCTTGTAAATTTTAAATCGATAAAAGGCGATAAGCACGAAGCCGTAAGCACCGCGGGCGATATCCACGTGCATATTAGGGCGCTTGATGCTGCCGACTGCTTTGATATGGCGCAAAATATAAAGGCCGAGCTTTTTAAATTTGCTAGGCTTGCAGACGAGACTCAAGGCTTCAAATACCACGACGGCAGGGCGATCATCGGCTTTGTAGACGGTACGGAAAATCCAAACGGCGAGGATAGGGATTATTTTGCCAAAGTCGGCGACGAGGACGCGAAATTTAAGGGTGGAAGCTATGTGTTTGTACAAAAATATAAACACAAAATGAGAGAGTGGAATGCAACTAGCGTGAGCGAGCAAGAAAAGGTCATCGGCCGCACGAAAGCAGACGACATCGAGATGAGCGAGGATGAAAAGCCTAGCAACTCGCACTCCGCAGCAGCAAATGTAGGAGATGATAAAAAAGTCGTTCGCGGAAATATGCCTTTTGTCGAGGGAAGCGTGACGGGGACGTACTTTATCGCGTATGCTAGCACGTTTTCGACGGTTGAAGCGATGCTAAATAAGATGTTTATCGGCGAGCCGCGCGGCAACTCGGATAGATTGCTTGATTTTAGCACGCCGGTCACCGGAGCGCTCTTTTTCGCTCCTACTTTTGATATGCTCTCAAGCTATAGCGCAGAGTAGGATTTTTCGGCTCGCGAACCCTCCTAAATTTCGGACGTTTTGCGGGCTGCCGCTTTAAATTTTGCTTTCAATAACCTTGCCCAATTTGCTTTTAAAATTTAAAACTAAGATTAGTATTTTTTCGTAAGCTTTTACCGCTAAATTTGCAAAATTTACTTGCAAATTTACGGCATGAACCGCGCAAGTATAAAATTATATTTTCATAAAATCATACTTTCATCATACTTTTCTTATATAATCCTTTTACATCTTAAATTTAAGGGAGAGAAATGAAAAAAATCCTACTATCAAGCTTGCTCGCCTGTTCGCTATTTGCAGCGGGCGAGGTATACAGCCCGTCGGTAAAAGACGTCTATGCCGACGCGACGTCGCAAAAAAGCATAGGCAGGCTCTTGCCGACTAATGCCGTAAAAATACTAGCGAACGAGGGCGACCGCGTGAAAATCTCCGTTAAAGGCTACCAAAATCCGGCCGTTAGCAACGTCGTTTATTTTAGCGACTCCGAGCGCGTCATCGCCGTGGCGTTTGCCAAAACCGCGACGCCTGATATAAAGGTCGTAAAAAAGGGCGCTAACGGCAAATGGGACGAGGTCGAGACCGTGGTCTATGCGCAAAAAGACGGTTTTACGAACGATCTAGGCGGACTTTTTGCTAAGGGTGGCGAGATTTACAAAGAGAGCTGCGGAGTGTGCCATTCGCTACATCAAACCACGCACTACAAGGCAAATCAGTGGCCTAACCTTCTAAAATCGATGATCGCGCGAACGGCGATCGGCAAAGACGACGAGTGGCTGGTGATACAGTACTTGCAAAAGCACTCTGCCGACGTGAACGTAGATAAAAAGTAGGCGGTGCGTAAATTTGACGAGGATTTACGCTTAATTCGCCCGCAAACGGACGAGATTTGCGGGAGCTAGATTTTTATAAAAGCCGTTTTTTTAAACGCCGAATTTGAAGGTTCGGCAGATGGTAAATTTAGCGCGTAAGACGAGATGCGCGCTAAATTTGAGCGTAAAAGCTTAAATTTGATCCGTGCCAAGACGCGGCTCGTTGGCTGATAAAAAGCCAAATTAAAATCGCTTTTAAAAGAAGCGGTGTGCTTTAGGTGGGTCGAGGGAGCGTAGCTCCCCGTCTTGTCTGCTTGCAGTTGCGAGTAAATGCGATGCAAAAAGACTGGCTTTGACAGTCTGCGAAGTAAATTTTATAGGGTACCCTACGCAGTAGGGACTTTAGGTGGGTGCAGGGAGCGCTTGCGCTTCCGCTCGGAGGTCGGATTTTATTCTACCGAGAAGTAAAAACAGGGTACCCTACACAGTAGGGACTTTAGGTGGGTGAGCGACCGTCTTTAGAGGATGCCGACTGCTCGGCATCCGTGCGGGAGCGAGTGAGCGGAGCGTCTCAAGCCCGAAGGCGACGGTAGCGACCGAAGGGAAGCTAAATCGCGTAGGCGATGCGAGCGATGGGTAAAAACACAAATCGCAGGTCGGACTTCGTTCGACCGAGAAGTAAAAATAGGAGAGAAAAATGAACCTACAAAGACGAAATGTATTAAAAGGCGGAGCGGCGCTTGCGGCGGCTCCTTTGTTTTCTAGCGTAACGGCGTCAAATTTACTCGGCGCCGAGCTAAATACGGCAAACGTGCGTAACGGCGAGGTGCTAACGGCCGCTCACTGGGGCATGCTAAAAGTTAGCGTTAAAGACGGCAAGATCGTAAAATCAGAGCCGTTTCAAAAAACGAGCGAAGTGTATAATCCATTGCAGCACTACACCGCCGATATGGTCTACAAATCACGTATAAAATACCCTATGGTACGAAAAAGCTACCTAGAAAATCCGGACTCGCCAAAACCCGAACTAAGAGGTAAAGACGGATGGGTGCGCGTACGCTACGAGGACGCGATAAAACTAGTAGCTAGAGAGCTAAAAAAGACGAGAAAACAAAAGGGGCTAGAGGGCGTGTTTGCGGGTAGCTACGGCTGGAAATCAAGCGGCAACGTGCATAACTCGCGAATTTTACTTCATAGATTTATGAACCTTAGCGGCGGATTCGTGGGGTCTCTCGGCGATTATTCTACGGGCGCTAGTCAGATCATCATGCCTCACGTCGTGGGTAGTATTGAGGTATATGAGCAGCAGACCAGCTGGCCGGTAGTACTAGAAAACTCAAAAGTAGTCGTCATCTGGGGCGCAAACCCGGTGGCTACTCTTCGCATAGCGTGGACTAGCACCGACGAGCAGGGCTTTAAGTACTTTGAAGAGCTAAAAAACAAAAAAGATATCAAAGTGATCATCATCGACCCTATTAAAAGCGATACGGCGCAGTACTTCGACAAGGCCCAGTGGATCGCTCCTGTGCCAAATACCGACACCGCGATGATGCTAGGTATGATGCACTATCTATACGAGAGCGGCAAATACGATAAAAACTTCATCGAAACCTATACGAGCGGCTTTGATAAGTTCCTGCCGTATCTTCTGGGCAAAACCGACGGCACGCCTAAAAATTTAGAGTGGGCGAGCAAAATTTGCGGCCTAAAAGCAAGCCTCATAAAAGAGCTTGCCGATACCTTCGCCGCTAACCGCACGATGATAATGAGCGGATGGGGTATGCAGCGCGCGCATCACGGCGAGCAGCCGCACTGGGCGATGGTGACTTTGGCGGCGATGCTAGGACAGATCGGGCTTCCTGGCGGAGGTTTTGGCCTTAGCTACCACTACTCAAACGGCGGCGCTCCGACTTGCAAAGGCGCAGTCATCGGCGGCGTAAATAGCGCAAGCGTGGGTAAATTTAACGACGAGGGCGAGTTTATCGGTACCGATAGCGGAGAATTTGACGCAAACGGCCGCTTCGTCGCTAAGGCTGCGGCGGTTGCTGGTACGGGTCAAAGCTGGCTGCAAAAGGCGACTCATTATGCATTCCCGGTCGCTCGTATAGCAGACGCTCTGCTAAATCCTGGCAAAGTGATCGATCACAACGGCAAGAAAATCACGTATCCTGATATCGACTTTATCTACTGGGTCGGCGGCAATCCTTTAACCCACCATCAAGAAACCAACCGCCTGCTAGAAGCGTGGCGCAAACCTCGTACGATAGTCGTAAACGAAGCTTATTGGACGCCGACTGCTAAGATGGCTGATATCGTATTTCCAACCACAACCGCATACGAGCGCAACGACGTCACGATGACGGGCGACTACTCGAATATGAACATCGTGCCGATGAAGCAAGTTGTGGAAAAATACGCCGAAGCGCGCGACGATTATCAAATTTTCACCGACCTTTGCAAGGCCTACGCTAAAAATTTGGTCGTAGCCTACACCGACAACGGCAAGGATGAATTTGACTGGATCAAAGAGTATTACGGCGCGGCATACGAGCAGGTCAAGGCTATACCTGATTTTGAAACCGATATGAAGCCGTTTGAGGAGTTTTGGAACGAAAATAAGCCGGTAACCTTTGCCTCGACGCCTGAGAGCGATACGTGGGTGAGATTTGGCGAGTTTAGAGAGGACCCGGTGCTAAATCCGCTAGGAACGCCAAGCGGTCTAATCGAAATTTACTCCGAAACTATCGAGAAAATGGGCTATGATGACTGCAAAGCGCACCCGATGTGGTTTGAGCCGATCGAGTGGCTAGGCATGAAAGATAAACCGGCCGAGCTACCCATGCTAAGCCCGCATCCGACCGATCGCCTCCACTCGCAGCTAAACCAAACCTCTCTACGCGAAAACTACGCGATAGCAAACCGCGAGCCGATCTGGATACACCCTAAAGACGCCGCGAAAAAAGGTATCAAAACGGGCGATTTGGTTAGGGTATTTAACGCGCGCGGCGAAGTACTAGCTGGCGCATACGTGACGCAAGATATCAAAGAGGGCGTCGTTAAGCTCGCTGAAGGCGTATGGTACGATGGATTTGACGCGGGTCTTTGCAAAAACGGCTCGCCAAACGTCCTAACCATCGATATCCCGACTAGCAAGCTAGCTAACGGCAACATCAGCCACACCGCGCTTGTAAATATCGAGAAATTTACGGGCAAGGCGCCTGAGCTAACGGCGTTTAGCGATCCGAAATTCGCTTAAATTTGAGGCTGCAAGATA
Organism: uncultured Campylobacter sp.; assembly: GCF_938045225.1. Taxonomy (GTDB): domain Bacteria; phylum Campylobacterota; class Campylobacteria; order Campylobacterales; family Campylobacteraceae; genus Campylobacter_A. The sequence continues at coordinate 8,818 of NZ_CALINL010000202.1, read as the reverse complement.
AAATCTGCGTCTTAAATTTGATAAAACCTCGCCGGGTTAAATTTGACTTGGCGAGGCGTTTAAAATTCAGTCGTTAAATTTAACCTGAAGTGGTGCGGTTTGGGTTAAGTATACTGTTGTTTTGCGCTATTTATATCTATGCTATATTTATTTTTTGCGACGAACTAAGCTACGGCCGAGATAGACGATATGGCTAAAAATATCGTCTCGGATGTTAGAAAAAATAAATTTTAAATCGAATTTTAAAAGCGAATGTCAAAAATCAGGCGTTCGCTTTTTTAAATTTAAACGCTACTTAATCCATTTACGACGCTGCCAAATTTAATTGCTTTGCAGCTTTCTCTTTTTTTTATTTTAAATTTGCACCCTTTTAAGCTAAATTTGCCGTAAAATTTGACTATAATTTTGCAAAGGATAAATCATGCAAGAGTGGGCTTTATGGGCGCTAGCTTCGGCGGTTTTTGCCGCGCTTACGGCGATTTTCGCCAAGGTTGGGCTTGAGGGTATAGACTCAAATTTCGCGACTTTTATCAGGACGCTAGTTATCGCTACGGCGCTGGTTTTGTTTCTCACGTATGCTAAAAAGTGGCAGCCGCTTGGCGAGTTAAGCGCGCGAAACTGGCTGTTTTTAACGCTTAGTGGACTTGCGACCGGCGCGTCGTGGCTGGCGTATTTTAAGGCGCTTCAGATGGGCTCTGCGTCGCAGGTAGCGCCCCTAGAAAAGCTTAGCGTCGTTTTGGTTGTTGTTTTTGCGGTTATATTTTTAGGCGAGCGCCCGAGCGCGCGAGAGTGGATTGGTATCGCGCTGATTGCTAGCGGCGTGTTTACGCTGGTTTTTGCGGATAAATAATATCAAGTAATGGGAGTTAAATTTGGAGAAATTTAAAGAAAAAATCAAAAACTCATATTTGTATGTAGTTTTTATAAAAAGAGGATTTTACGGTAACGGCTCTGCCTTAAGAAGTATCTTTTCGGCATTTTTGATGGCTATGGTCGGTTTGTGTTTTACTTTGATCCTGTTTACTATCAAGGATATGATTTTTTATAGCGATTTTAAACCGCTAAACGAACTAACGAAAAACGTAGGGACGGTGGAGTCTGCAAACTACGGTCTAAAAGGCGACGGAAAGCTAAAACTGAGGCTAGACGACGGCTCGGCGGTGTCATACTACATAGATAGCAGAGATGACGAGTCGTATAGACCGCTCATAAAAAAGAGGGCGGTTATATATAGTAAGGTAGTGCCGCTAGGAAATAGAATTTTGCAGCTAGAAGACGATGCGGGCAAGGTTTACGTCAAATATAGCTACGAATATGAACTGCAAACGCCACAGAGACGCATGGATCTCATCTACGCATGCTTAAAAATAGCTGCCTTTTTTCTGTTAATAGTGTGGTTTTTAAATCGTAGGGATCTCGCGCAAGCCAAGGGTAAAAAGTAAAATTTAGCGGTATGCGCCGGCTTAAGAGGTGTTTTTGGCTGTTGTTTTTGAGCGGGGGTTTGGGCGATAAATTTTGCTATTTTTAAAATTTTTGTTGCCTGGCAAGACGGCGTGGTTTTTGAGTTAAATTTGCATTTTTGTTTGCGGTTTAAATTTGTTTTTACCTTTTTGCGGATAGATTTTCGCCGTAAATTTACCGGCAACTTTGTGTTTAAATTTGAGTTTTTGAAACGGGATAAATTTTCGCTAAAACTCGCGTTAGCAATAATACTTTACGTCGTTTTATATACCATCTAAAAGCATTAGCTCATTTAGTTTTAGCTTCACACCGTAAAAATGCAAAATCAGTTCGATTTTTGTCGTAAAGTCGCATACCACTTGTATTTTGCGATTATTTTTCTTAGCCTAGCCGCGTTTTTCACGCCCTCAAATTTACCTTCGCAGTACTGTCTTGCGCTCGTTCCGGCGTCGTTTATCGCGTCCAAGTCGGCGCCCTCCGAGAGTAATAGCTCAAAAATCGCCTCGCTATCGCAAAAGCATGCGCGCTGTATCGGCGTGAAGCCCTCATAGCCAGCTAGATTTACGTCAGCTCCTTTGTTTAACAGCATTTCTACGGCGTATTTGTCTGCGTCCGCAACCGCTAGGTTTAAAATCGTTTCGCCGTTTGCGTCTTTTTGATTCGGCGATACGATTTTACTCTCAAATTTACTCTTGCGCGCGAATTTATCGTAAATCTCGTCCGCCAAGTCGCAAACTATCGCGTCGCTTAGCCGCACCAGATATGCGCCGAACGTAAAACCTTCAAATTCCGGCTCGAAACCGTGACTACGCGAGATCTCTTTGGTTTTGTATTCGACCGGTCGCAGTACGCGTCCGTGCAGTTCGTCGCATGATTCGTAGCGAAAATATATCGCCCAAATTTCCGTCACGACGCCTGTTATATTGTACTCTTCTCTGCCGTGCGCCTCATATGAGTAGTCGGCGTCCCTGAAGATAAAATCCGTGTCTGTCTTAAATTTTGCCACGTACCAACTAATCTCGTCGCCGAGCTTAAACGCGTCGCCGCAGCATTCCATCTGCCAGTCGTCGTAGTATATTTTTAGATCCATTTTTTTCCTTTTAAATTTCACTGCGATTTTTGCCAAGCAGGCTAAATTATCATAAATTTTATCAAAACGGCGTAGTTAAAGAGATAAATTTAGTATCCGTTTTGTCTTGCTTTGGCGCTAAAGCGGAGCGATTCCATATACGAAAAAACGGTGTCGCGCTTCGTTTGAATGGGATTAAGTTTAACTAGAATTAAGCTGTCAAATTTGTGCTTGTTTGGACGAATTTACACCGTCAAATTTTAAAGACTCTAAGCTTTGTCTTTAAATTTCGCTTCATGCTCCAAAAGCCAAATTTTAGTCGCCAGCCCTTCGCCGCCGCTGTATCCGCCAAGGCCGTTTGAGGCGACGACTCTGTGGCAAGGCACGATGATTGGGATTTTGTTTTTTGCGTTTGCCGAGCCTGCCGCGCGAAACGCCTTCGGTCGCCCCGTCATCGCTGCGAGCTGGGCGTACGTGACGCGCTGCCCGTAAGCGATTTTTTGCAGATTTTCGTAAATGCACCTCTGAAACGCCGTGCCGCCGATATTTAGCCGCGTTTTAAAGGTTTTTAGCTCGCCTTTAAAATACCTCTCAAGCTCACTTAAGCAGAGCTTTAAATTTACGTCCGTTACGTCAGTGCGGACAAAATCTCGCACGAAATTTAGCTCGCAAACTCCGTTCTCGTCGCCGCAAATCTCCAAAACGCCGATAGGCGAGTCAAAATACGCTTTTTGCATCGTAATTCCTTAAAATCAAGTGCTTAAATTTAGCCAAATTTCGCTTTGTTTTGCTAAAATTACGTAAATTTTAATAAGGATAAACTATGGACTTTTTCACGCAGTACGAAAAACACGTAAAAGAGCGCGAGGCCCTAGGCGTGCCGCCGCTACCGCTAAACGAGGAGCAAACGAGAAAAGTCTGCGAGCTTTTAAAGCTCGAAAGCGCACACGAGAGGGGGGCTGGCGGCGAAGCAGCGACCCCCGCAAAGCTAGATGAAAATCAAAAGAGGATAAAGCGGCTCATAAATTTACTCGCAAATCGCGTAAATCCAGGCGTAGACGACGCGGCGAAGGTAAAGGCGGAGTTTTTAAACGAGATTATAAATCACGGGCTGGTTATAAGCGGAATCGATAAAATCGCCGCCGTAAATTTGCTGCGACCGATGCTAGGCGGATACAGCGTCATCGTACTGATTGAAAGCCTAAAAAACGCCGACGAGGCCGTAGCGCAGGCCGCCTGTAACGTGCTAAAAGAGACGATTTTCGTGCATGATTATTTTAACGACGTGGCAGAGCTTGCAAAAAGCAATAAATTTGCGCTAGAAGTTCTGCGCTCGTGGGCGGAGGCTGAGTGGTTTAGGGCGCGCGAGAGCCTGCCTAGGCGTATCAGAGTGGCGATCTTTAAGGTCGCCGGCGAAACCAACACCGACGATCTAAGCCCGGCTAGCGAGGCCTACACGCGCTCAGATATCCCGCTGCACGCAAACGCGATGCTAGTTAAGCGTCAGCCAGGCAGCCTAGAAATGATCCGCGAGCTTAAAAAAAGCGGGCTAGAAGTCGTCTACGCGGGCGACGTCGTGGGCACGGGCAGTAGCCGAAAGAGCGGCATAAACTCCATCCAGTGGCACTTAGGACGCGAGATAGAGGGCGTGCCGAACAAAAAAACGGGCGGTATCGTGATAGGCACGGCTATTGCGCCGATATTTTTCAACACCGCCGAGGATAGCGGCGCGTTGCCCATAGTAGCCGACGTAAGCGCGCTAGAGACGGGCGATGTCGTGGATATCTACCCGTATGTGGGCGAGATTTTCCGTGTCGGGCGTGTAAATTTGAGTGCCGAGGGTAAATTTGACGCGGTTTCAATTTACGGCGAAGCTAAATTTGAAAATTTAAACGAAAATGCTAGGCCCGAAGGCGAGCCGGTCGCTCGTTTTACGCTTTCGCCCAACACGATATTTGACGAGATTAGAGCCGGCGGGCGTATACCGCTCATCATCGGCCGCTCGCTTTGCGGTAAGGCCAGGGCGGCGCTAAATTTAGGCGCGGAGGATATATTTGCAAAGCCTGCGCAGCCGCAAGCGGACGAGAGTGAGGGCTACACGCTAGCTCAAAAGATCGTCGGCAAGGCCTGCGGCGTGCGGGGGGTTAGGGCAGGGCAGTACTGCGAACCTGCGACGCTAACCGTTGGCTCGCAGGACACCACGGGGCCGATGACGCGCGACGAGATCAAGGAGCTGGCAAGCCTCGGATTTTCGGCAGATTTTGTGCTACAGAGCTTTTGTCACACGGCGGCCTATCCAAAGCCTAGCGACCTCGAGATGCAAAGGACGCTGCCTAAATTTATGAGCTCGCGCGGCGGAGTGAGCCTAAGGCCCGGCGACGGCGTCATACACTCGTGGCTAAACCGCATGGTGCTGCCCGATACCGTGGGCACTGGCGGCGACTCTCATACGCGGTTTCCTATCGGCGTGAGCTTTCCTGCGGGTAGCGGACTGGTGGCGTTTGCGGCGGTATCGGGGGCGATGCCGCTAAATATGCCAGGTTCCGTGCTCGTGCGATTTAGCGGGCGGCTACAAAAGGGCGTGACGCTGCGCGATCTGGTAAATGCGATCCCATACTACGCGATCAAGCGCGGGCTGCTTACGGTCGAAAAGAAGGGCAAGAAAAACGTATTTGCGGGTAAAATTTTAGAGATCGAGGGGCTAGAAAATCTAAAAGTCGAGCAAGCCTTTGAGCTAAGCGACGCCTCGGCTGAGCGCTCTGCTGCGGCCTGCGCGGTAAATTTGAGCATCGAAAGCGTCTGCGAATACGTCCGCTCAAACGTCGCTCTCATCGAGGCGATGATAGAGGCTGGGTATGAGAGCAGGGCTAGCCTGGAGCGCCGCGCGGCGAAAATGCGCGAGTGGCTAGCAGCGCCGGAGTTGCTGCGAGCCGACAAAAACGCGCGCTACGCCGAGGTGATCGAGATAAATTTGGACGAGATCACGGAGCCTATCCTGGCCTGCCCGAACGACCCCGACGACGTCGCGACTCTGAGCGAAATTTTGGCTAGTAGCTCGCGCCCGCATAAGATCGACGAGGTGTTTGTGGGTAGTTGTATGACCAATATCGGCCACTACCGCGCGCTAGGCGAGGCTCTGCGGGGGCTCGGCACGCTGCCGACTCGCCTTTGGATCGCGCCGCCTACCAAGATGGATCAAGCGCTACTAGAAAAGGAAGGCTACTACGATATCTTTCGCGCGGTAGGCGCTCGCACGGAGGTGCCGGGCTGCTCGCTTTGTATGGGCAACCAAGCCCGCGTAAATGACGGAGCGACCGTGTTTTCGACCTCGACGCGAAACTTTGATAACCGTATGGGTATGGGCGCGCGCGTGTATCTTGGTAGCGCCGAGCTGGCCGCCGTTTGCGCCGTGCTAGGCAGGCTACCCAGCGTCTCTGAATACATGAATATCGTACCCGAAAAACTTGCGGGCAAAGAGGTGCAGATATACCGCTATCTAAATTTTAACGAGATAGAAAATTTTAAAATTTAGTTTTTCGGCGCGGCGGCGTATTTTGCACCGGCGTATATATTGCTGTAAGCAATTAAGATGGTGGCGTACGGTTACTTTATCTTTGTAAAGCCAGAATGCCAACCATCGCCTCACAAAAGTACGCTAGAATATTATTTAACTAACAGCACAAGTATACTTTAAACTATAACAATGGATGTGTTGACTACAGATAGTGTGTTTATATGGTCGTGTAGTTTGGGTGAATTGTAGCAACTAAATTGTATACGCTTTGAGTAAGTGACGCATATGGCGGTATAGAAAGAGAAGATTGGATTTTGTAAAGTACTCGTTTGGATAAAAATAAGTAGCTCGAAACAATAAAATAAAACTTCGTAAGTCTGTTGTGCGTAAAGATGTTAGCTTAGAGTTTAGTAGTGTTTGCTCTTATCGAGCGATTAGATTTAATAACTTAAGTTGCTTAGGAAATATGATACTGGGCGATATGTAACGAGGTTTTTTAGGAGTGCAAGAATAATCTAGCAATGTAGTTATTTTTATAATAGGATAAATCAATAAATGAAGAGAAAAAATATTTTAGAACTAAATTTTACCGAGGCAAGAGAATTTTTTAAAAACATGAAAGCTATTGCAATATAGACTTGCCAAGATATTTTTCATTTTCTGAGTTATTAGAAAAAGTATCAAATGAATATTCTGGAAAAAATTTATTAAATGATTTCAGTCAATCAAAAAGTGCAATGGGGGAATTGGATGATGTAAACCATCTTTTATATACCAATAAAGATGGTAAACTATCATGGAGACCGTTTCAGGTTATAAATCCCTTAGTCTATGTGACATTAGTACATGAGATAACCGAACGGATAAATTGGAAGAAGCTGCAGGCAAGATTTAAGAAATTTAGTAAAAATGAAAAAATAAGATGCTTAAGCATACCTGTTCAATCCGAAAATAAACAATCCGATAAGGCTCAGCAAATTTCAAATTGGTGGGAACAAGTAGAACAGCAGTCTATTTTGCTTTCACTGGAGTATGACTTTGTTTTTGATACGGATGTGGCAGATTGTTATGGCTCAATATATACACATTCGATTGCTTGGGCAGTGGAAAGCAAAACAATTGCAAAATCACAGCAGGGAAGAAACAATAAGGGTTTACTGGGGAATATCATTGATACAAGTATTCAAAATGCACAATATAAACAGACCAATGGTATTCCGCAAGGTTCCGTGTTAATGGATTTTATTGCTGAAATTGTATTGGGATATATAGATAGAATATTGAGCGTTACTCTTAAAAGGCAGGGTATTGTAGACTATAAAATTCTTCGCTATCGCGATGATTATCGGATATTTGTTAATAACTCTAAAATCATGATGCCTTTTGGATTGAAATTAAATGCAAGTAAAACAAAAGGGAGTCAAGATGTTATCACTCAATCGATAAAGAAGGATAAGTTGGCTTGGTTATTTATTCCACAAAATTATCGAATCGGTTTGCAGAAGCAACTATTGCTTATTAGGCAGCATAGTGTTAATTATGCTAATTCTGGTAGTCTAAATACGGCATTAAATAAATTTGACAAGAAAATAGAAAAAATTAGAAATAAAAAAACCTTGGGCACCTGTTGGAATACCTCTTAAAGATGTTTCTGTAGAAATTACAAGAAAATGGAATGAGGTATATATCTCATTAGGATCTAATATAGGAAATAAGAAAGAAAATTTAGAAAAAGCTATAAAAGAAGTAGCTAAAATAAAAGATACTTTCATTATAAAAGAAAGTAAAATTATTGAAACAGAGCCTTTTGGCTACAAAGAACAAGATGATTTTTTAAATTCTTGTATAGGTGTTAAAACTTTATTAGCACCAAGAGAAATTTTAAAAGAATTACTTGCTATTGAAATAAGAATGGGAAGAGAAAGAAAAATTAAATGGGGACCTAGAATAATTGATTTAGATATAATTTTCTATGGTAAGGAAGTTATAGAAGAAGATGATTTAATAGTGCCTCATCCATATATGGAGTACAGAGAGTTTGTCCTAAAACCTTTGGAAGAAATAATACCTAATTTTGTTCATCCATTACTTTCAAAGAGAATTAGTACTCTTAGAAAGGAGATTGAAAATGAAAAAAATTAGTTGTGGAAACAAAGAAATTATTTTAGGAGAAAGAACCTTAGTAATGGGGATTTTAAATGTTACTCCTGATTCTTTTTCAGATGGTGGAAAATATAATAATTTAGATTCTGCAATAAAACAAGCAGAAAAGTTAATCTTAGATGGAGCAGATATAATAGATGTAGGTGGAGAATCTACAAGACCTGGGCATATTCAAATAAGCTCAGAAGAAGAAATATCAAGAGTAGTGCCAATTATAGAAAAGATTTCTAAAAACTTAGATACAATAATTTCTATTGATACATATAAATATGATGTAGCAGAAGCAGCAATAAAAGCTGGAGCAAATATAATAAATGATATTTGGGGCTTGCAATATGACAATGGTGAAATGGCAGACTTAGTGAAAAAATCTAATCTTCCAATTATTGTAATGCACAATCAAAATGATGAGATTTATAGTAAAGATATAATGTTATCTTTGAGAGAATTTTTTGAAAAAACATATAAGATAGCAGATAAATATAGAATTGATAGGGATAAAATAATTTTAGACCCAGGTTTAGGTTTTGGAAAAAATGCTGAACAAAATATAGAAATTCTATCAAGATTAAATGAATTAAGAGATATGGGACCTATTTTATTAGGTGCTT
>NZ_CALINL010000201.1 GCF_938045225.1 uncultured Campylobacter sp. | reverse complement strand
AATACTTTAAAACAAGAAGATCTAGTCGTCATTAAGCTTTTTAGAGAGTATCTAAAGGTAGGCTACTACCCATACTATAATGATATGCCAAATGATACTGCCTTTTATCGGACTCTAAAACAAAGTATAGAGGCTACGATAGATAGCGATCTTTTAAGCATATATCCAAATTTAAACGGCAACACAGCAAGAAAGCTAAAGATCTTAACTCATGCCATAAGCACGAACGTCCCATATCAGCCAAACTACTCAAGCCTAAAATCGCTTGTTGATATAAGGGATGATAGAACACTAAAAGAGTATCTTGCTATGCTTGATAGTGCTGGACTTATAAGGCTTTTAATGAAAAACGAGCTTGCTATAAAAAATATGGATAAGGCAGACAAAATTTACCTTGAAAATACAAATTTAAAATTTGTAGTGCGGCATCTTCTCGCGTCGCAGGGCTAGTATGCTGCAAAAAGTTGGATTTTAAAAATTTGAGTATTTAAATTTAACGCTCAAATTTAACAATCCAAATCAACTAAAAACCAAGATTTAAATCAAGGTTTTATATTTAAATCTTGGATATAATTATCAAAAATAAGTTGAGGTAAGCTCAAATTTGCCTCGAGTAAATTTAGCATTTTCGCGGTGCGGGTCTGGACGGGTCAAATTTAGCGGTTAAATTTTACGATCAAATTTGATGCCCGGAGCGAGCCGCGAAGCGAAACGAAATAAAATTTAAAATCTTAATACAAGGAGAAAGTTATGAACAGACGAGGATTTTTAGGACTCGGAGCGGCGCTGGGCGCGACGACGATGGCTCCTAGCCTTTTTGCGAAGGAAAACTTTACGATGTGGGGCGCGCCGGCGATCCCTAGCGTGATAATGGCCGTGGCAAGCATGCAAGGCGAGCTAGCAAAGACGCACGACGTGAAGCTGCGCATCTGGAACACTCCGGACGTCCTGCGCGCGGGAGTGGCTAGCGGCGATATCAAGGTCACTATGTCGCCCTCAAACGTTGCTGCGAACCTGCGAAATCAAGGGTTAAATTTCGCGATGTTAAATTTACTCACGCTAGGTGTCATGAACGCGATGATAAAGGACGAGAGTATCAAGGCGCTAGAGGACTTCGTAGGCAAAAAAATCATAATGCCGTTTAAAAACGATATGCCCGATCTCGTGCTACGCGCGCTTTGCAAGAAACGCGGCATAGACGCGAGCAAGCTTGATATCACGTATACCCAGACGCCGCCTGAAGCGGTGGGGCTGTTTATCCAAAAGGACTACGACGTTCTTATCGTTCCGCAGCCTCTTAGCGAAGCGACGATTTTACGCGGTAAAAAAGCGGGCGTAGCCGTGCATTACGGGCTTGATTTTCCTAAAACTTGGGGCGAGAGCTTTGGTGCCAAACCATACATCCCGATGGCGGGCATCATCGTAAACGTGGACTACTACGAGGCAAATCGCGCGCTTTTTGAAACGCTGCACTCCGATCTAACGAGCGCGCTAAAATGGATCCTAGAAAACAAACAAAGCGCGGCTAAAATCGGCGCCGAGTATCTGCCTGCGCCCGAGCCTGCGCTAGCCGGGGCTTTTGATAAGGCAAATTTAACGGTAACAAAAGCGCATGAGTTGCAAGATGACGTAATGGCTTTTTTTGAGCAAATTTTTGAGTTTAATCCAAAGCTTCTGGGCGGTAAAATGCCTGATAAGAGCCTATTTTTATGATACTTATAGATAACGTCAAAAAAGACCGCGGCGCGCTCTTAAAGGTTGCGGACTACCTTTGGGGCGGCTTTAGCGGTCTTGCGACGATAGCACTTATCATCGCGCTTTGGCAGATCGGCAGCGAGCTGGGAGGGGAGTTTTTACTCCCGGCTCCGCAGGCTGTTTTCGTGCGGGCGTACGAGCTTTTGGCGAATTATAAAAACAGCGAGATAAACATCACTCTCGTGCGCTCGCTAGTGGGCGTCGGTACGGCCTGTGCTATCGGTATCACGCTGGGGCTGGTTGCGGGCGCGTATAAAAGCTTTGCCGCATTTTTAAAGCCCGTGATCACGACGCTGCTTTCTATGCCGCCTATTATTTGGATCGTTTTAGCTATATTTTGGTTCGGGTTTGGAAACGCGAGCACCATCTTTACGATCATTATCACGGTTTTGCCGCTTACTTTTGCTAGCTCGATGGTCGGCATGATGAGCGTTAGCGAGGAGCTAAAGGAGATGTTTGACGCCTATAAACTGGGCGTTTGGAAAAAAATTCGCCACCTTTACGTTCCGCACCTAACCAGCCACATCATCAGCTCTCTAAGCGTCGCCGTAGGCATGGGCGTAAAGATCGTCATCATGGGCGAGCTGCTAGGCGCGAACGACGGTATGGGCGCAAAGATCGCAAACGCGCGCGTGATGCTAGATACTACCGAGGTGATGGCCTACGTCGTGCTCACTATTGCTATCATTATGCTTTTTGAGTATCTGGTTATCGAGCCGCTCAAGATCACGCTAATGCCGTGGAAAAGGTAGTTTGCTATGCTAGAACTTCAAAATTTAGAATACGAAATTTTACGCGACAAGGTCGTGCGCGATTTTAGCTTAAAAGTCGGTGCGGGCGAAGTAGTGACGCTATTTGGTGCGAGCGGCTGCGGTAAAACTACGATCCTGCGCCTGATCTCGGGGCTTATCGATCCGCGCAAAGGCAAAATAATCAATAAATTTAACAAAACGACCTATCTCTTTCAGGAAAATCGCCTGCTCGAGTGGAAAAACGCGCTTGATAACGTGCTGCTCGTGATGGATGAGCCTGACGAAAAGGCCGTGCTAGAGCTTTTTGCTAGACTTGGCTTAACCGAAAAAGACGCGCTAAAGTACCCTGACGAGCTAAGCGGCGGCATGCGCGCGCGCGTTAGTTTCGTAAGAGCGCTCGTTACGCAGCCTGATTTACTTTTAATGGATGAGCCATTGTCGGGGCTTGATTATGATATGAAGGAAATTTTGATAGACATCGTCACGCGCCGCGTGGAGGAGGGTATGAGCGTCGTGCTGGTGACTCACGACAGGATGGAGGCCGCGCGAATGTCTAGTAAAATTTGCTTTTTAGCCAGCAAGGGCGCGGTGATCGAGCGCGAGCTGGAGCTTGACCGCGCCTTTTCGCAGCGAGATTTTGCCTACGCTAGCGGCGTGATAGACGAAAATTTTAAAGGAAAAATTTATTATGATTAACGACTTTTTCACTCATCCGATGAGAATTTTTTTCCTTACGAGTGCGATTTGCGCGGTGCTAGGCGGAGCGGTGTTTTTTGCGCCCGTAGATTTCGTTAGCTGGCATAAATTTATATTTTTGCACCTTGTCGCAGCCCTTGCGTACGCGGGATTTTTGCTAACGGGGCTAACGGACTGGACGAATTTTGGCGGAGGGCTAAAAAAGCACGCCTACGCGATGTTTTCGTTTTTTGCGGCGAGTTTTGTTAGTGCGTTTTTTAGCCTATTTGCGGCTCATTTTTTTATGGCGTTTTTTTGGGCGTATCTGGCGGGACTTTGCGTTTATATGATCTGGCTTGATAGAAACGACGATCAGCTGGGCGTTTTAGCATTTTTACTCGGCATTTTGGGATTTGAGATTTACTATCTGATTAGCGGCGAGGAGAGATTTTTAAATTTACAAATCCACCTACACGTAATCGCGATTTTGCTTATATCTTTTCGCGTTAGCGTCGTGCTTGGCAAGGAGGCGCTAAACCGCGAGCCTGGCATGCAAGACGCGGCCTTTGTGCCAAATTTCGTTTATAAAAACATCGCGATCGTTAGCGTTAGCGCGTTTTTGTTAGTTAGCCTGTTTTTTGAAGGCAGCAAGGCTGTAAATTTCGCCGCGATAGCCTGCGGTAGCGCGATTTTAGCCAAGCTAAAAGAGTGGCACTACAAGGAGCTTTTGCGTCATAGCTTCGTGATTTATTACTACCTGATGCAGCTTTTGCTGGCCGCGGGCTATATCCTTTACGGCGCGAGCGGGATTTTGGGGCTGGGGCTAGAGACAAATATGCTGCACGTTATCGCGCTAAACGGCATTATTTTTAGCATTATGCTTATCTTTAATATCGCCGGTCTGCGCCACAGCGGGCAGGAGCTTGAGTTTTTACGCCTTAGCAAGATCGCCTTTGCGCTTGTCATTGCCGCAGGCGTTTGCAGAGGCTTTTTGGCTTACGTTTGGAGCGGATTTTATATACATCTACCGGCAACCCTCATCGCCGTAGCCTTCGCGCTTTGGTTTATTGATTTTTATAAAATTTTCAGAGATAACGAGTTTAGCGACGATCCGGAGTAGATTTATTTTGCTTCGGATTAAATTTTAAAATTTGACTCAACCCGTCGCTAATTTTTGTATAATAACAAAAAATAAACGCAAAGGAAGACTCTTGAAAAATCAAAAGTCGAGAGAGAGAGAGAGAGAGAGAGAGAGTAATACGCTCTGCCTAAAAGGCGCAAATTTATCCTTATTTAACCTATTTAAAAATCCAAAATTTTACTTTCATATACCGCTTTTAAAAGGCGGATAGCCTTTAAATTTTACTTAAATTTCAAATAAAATAAATCTAAAAAGGAAATAAAATGGCATATAAATACGATATTGGATTAGAGTTTTTAAGGCAAATGAGTAATGAAGATCTAAACGATCTAGTCGAGATTCTAAAAGGTAAAGATAATGACGAAAGGATCAGCGAAAGTCTCTCGAATGATAAAAAATTTATCAAACATTATCCAGATCATGCGCAGTACATTGATCTTATTTTAGAAGAGATACAAAGATATGGCGGTAATACTTTCGTAAATATTTTTAGAGGCGGCGGAGTTCAATACGCCGAGATTTTAGAAGACGTTTGCAAAAGGATGAAAGTTCATTATTCCCCTCACTATTCTATCGAGGATATCGAGTTTTCGCTACTTTTAAAGATTACGACCGACGCGCTTGAAAAGATGAGCGAAGGCGAGCGCAAGGAACTCTTGAAGGATCTTGATATAAAAACAGATAAGTATACGCCGCAAGCAGTAGTAATGGCGCTACAAACGGCAATAAAGCTCGGCAAATTTAAGGCGTATCAATTTACGTTGGTTATAGTAAATGCGATTTGGAAAGCGATTTTTGGCAAAGGACTAACGATAATCGGAAACAATACTCTTACGAAGTGGATGGCTATTTTAGCAGGGCCGATCGGCTGGACGATTTCTGGCATCTGGACGGCTGCTGATATAGCAGGTCCGGCATACCGAGTAACTATACCGGTCGTAGTGCAGATAGCTTATCTGCGACAAAAGCATATGGATAAATAAAACGCGGGTCTTTTGGCCCGCTAGAAAAGGAAAAAATGAACGAGATAATTATAAAAGAGGCGGATATAAGAGAGCTGGATAATTTTAAAACGTGCCATTCCTACAGCCTTGAGCGCGATGGCGTAAATTTAACCGATACCGCCGTAAAAAGCGGAGCCGAAATTTTAAGAGACGCCCGCTTGGCAAATGAAGGCTCAAAGCTCTTTAAATGCACCGTTGATGCTAGTAAGCTTAGCAAGATAGATGGAAAATTAGGTAGCGGGTTGGGTACGGCGGTACGCGAAAACGGCGAGCTAAAAGGGCATGCGGCTTTTAACGTTTTAGGCGGCGAAGATATAGCTAAAATCGTAACGCCGTTTGCTTTTTATCAAGTGGCTAGTATCGCGCTTGGACAGCAGTTTATGCGTGAGATAAACGAAAATTTAAAAGGCATAAACGAAAAGCTGGATAAAATTTTGGAGCATTTTGAAAACGAGAAAAGAGCTGAAATTTTAGCCTTAATTAATTACGTTTTTTTATTAAGCCGGAGCCGAATTTTAGATGAAAGCGATAAAATTTTTCTGAAAAATATAAAATTTAAGGCTGATAGGATAAGGCTTTATTATTTTATAAATTTTAAAAACGCGCTTAAAAAAGATGAGGAAAACATTATAAATAGTTATATCTTGACGGAAAAGATAATGCAGACTTGCGATGTACTGATTTATAAACATCATCTAAATATCGGCGAAACAGATAAGGCTATAAGCGCAATGCAAAGACTTATAGATACCGAGAAAATATTGGAAAATGATTTTGCTAAAATCTCAAAACATAGCCAAAGCGATAAAATTATCATAAAACGATTGCGAGACAAGTCAAAAAAGATAGACGACGAATATTTATTTTTGAAAAATTTTGAAAGAAAACTTTTTTTGCAGCAAAGCCAAGACGTTTATCTGCTACAAAACGGTAAGAATATAAAGTTTATAACTGCCGAGTAATTTTAATCCAGCGTCCTTTTATACCTAGCGAGCGATATGGCCGTGCTAACGCATAAAAACGCCAAAATCGCGGCCAGGTCGTAGTAAAAATCGCTAAGCTGGGCGCTTTTAAGCCAGACGCCTCTAATGATACGCAAAAAATGCGTCAGCGGAAAGCACTCGCCGATAAACCGCGCCCACGCCGGCATCCCGTAAAAAGGAAACATAAATCCAGATAGCAGCATCGAAGGCAAAAAGAAAAAATAAGTCATCTGCATCGCCTGCAGCTGGCTGCGAGCTAGCGTGCTAAAGGTAAAGCCGACGCCCAAATTTGCAAGCATCAGCAGAGTGCAAGCCGTAAAAAGCGCGACCCAGTCGCCGATAGGGGGCAACCCGAAAAGCAGCCTCGCTATCAGCAAAAGCGCGCCCACTTGCAGGTAGACTATGAGTAGGTAGGGTAAAATTTTGCCTATCATCACCTCAGCCGGGCGCAGCGGAGCGGCTAGGAGATTTTCCATCGTGCCGCGCTCAAACTCCCTCGTTACCGAGATGCTTGTTAGCAGGATCGTCGTTAGCGTGAGCAAGATACCCATGAGCCCCGGGATGATCTGATAGCGCGTGAGTAGCTCCGGGTTGTAGCGAGAGTGCGCGCGTAGCTCAAATTCCGCCTTAGGCTGCGCGTAACCGGGCTTGTCTCTAGCAAGAGCCTGCTCAAATGCTATTTGCAGCGCGGCAGCGGCGCCCGAGTTTGCCGAGGGATCGGTGGAGTCGGTGGCGATTAAAATTTTAGGCGTTTGGCCTCGCATGAGGTCGCGTTCTAAATTCGGCGGAAAATATATAATAAACTGCGCCTCGCCACTTTGCATCATGGCTTCAGCTCTAGCTGCGTCCGCACCGACGTGTTTGACGTCGAAAAACTCCGTATTTTTCATCGCGCTAACTAGTGAGCGGGTGAGCTTGCCACCGCTATCTGCGATCACTACGGCTGAGGGCAGGTGGCGCGGGTTGTTGTTTATCGCGTAACCAAAAAGCAGCATCAGCATCAGCGGCATCGCGATGATCATCGCTAGCGTCGCGCGGTCTCTTAAAATTTGACGAAATTCCTTTACAATCATCGCCGCGGTTCGAGAAAACGAGATAAATTTCATCGCCGTTCCTAAAACCGCTCGTCTTTATAAAGCTCTAGCAGGTGTATGAAAACATCCTCCAGGCTCGCTTTGATCGGTATTAGACTTAGCTCGTCCTGCGGTACCGCTAGGTCTATAACTGCCTCTTGCAGCGCGGCATCGTCCTTTGCCGTGATGTGATAGCCGTTACCGAAAGCCGAAACGCTAAGCGCGGTGTTTGAGGCTAGCAGCGACGCCGCTTCGCCCGCTCTATCTCCGCTTAGCTGCCAGACGTTTAGATCGTAGCTGGCGATGATGTCTGATTGCGTGCCGCGGGCTAGGATCTTGCCGTAGGCGATGTATATGAGCTCGTGGCAGCGCTCGGCCTCGTCCATGTAGTGCGTGGAGACTAGCACGGTGATGCCGTCCTGGGCTAGCTCGTGGATGATATCCCAAAACTCGCGCCTAGCCTTTGGATCTACGCCAGCCGTCGGCTCGTCGAGCAAAAGCAGCTCCGGGCCGTGCACGAGGCACATCGCAAGTGCGAGCCGCTGCTTCCAGCCGCCAGATAAACTGCCCGCTAGATGGTTTTGACGCGGGGCGAGGTCTAGGCGGTCTAGGATTTGATTTACGGCCGTTTTTTGGTTTTTGACCGCAAAAAGCCTAGCGATAAATTCTAAATTTTCCCTCACGCTAAGGTCGTCGTACCAGCCAAATTTTTGCGTCATATAGCCAGTTTTTAGGCGTATGGCTTCGCTTTGGCCGCGGAAATCATACCCCAGGCAGCTGCCGCTACCGCCGTCTGGCTTTAAAAGACCGCAAAGCATGCGTATGGTAGTCGTCTTGCCGCTACCGTTTGGTCCCAAAAACCCGCATACGCTGCCCTTTTTGACTCTGATGTCGACACCGTCCGTGATGATCTTTTTGCCGAATTTTTTGGTGAGGCCTCTAACGTCGATGGCGTAGTCGCCGCTCTGCTGTTTCGGGCTCAAATTTGGAGTCAAATTTGAGCTATGGCTTGCGGTTAAATTTGAGGCGTTTGTCAAATTTGAGGGCAAATTTGCGTTGCTAAATTTCGCTTTTAACTCGTTTGCTAGATTTAGCCCGCTCAAATTTGATTTTCTTTCGGTCTGCGACGGAGTTTTGTCTGCGCCGTAAATTTTACCGCCGCGCGCGTTTAAATTTTGCCCCGGCGAAATTTTGTCTAAATTTGCACGCCGAATTTGAGCGGAGATATTTTTCGCGTTCACGGCTCTAGTCTCGCTTTTATCGGCAGCGACGGGTGCAGGGCGGTTGCGTTGTTTTCGGGTACGGCTTCGACTAGATAGACCAGCGTGCTTTGCGAGGTTTGGTTGTAGATGACTGGTGGAGCGTACTCGGGAGCGGACGCGATTTTTACGATACGAGCGGTAAAGTCCGTGCATCCCTCGCAGCTAATGCGCGCTTTTTGCCCCTCGCGCAGGCTAGTTAGCGCTCCTGCGGGCACGAAAAATCT
>NZ_CALINL010000200.1 GCF_938045225.1 uncultured Campylobacter sp. | reverse complement strand
TGGCAGAGCTTTGCCGCGGGGCGAAAAGGGGCTAAAAATGGGCGATAACGTTTATATAGCCTACGCGCTTTGGCTGCTTACGGGCTGGTTTGGCGGGCACAGATTTTATCTGGGCAAATTCGTGAGCGGCTTTGCGATGATGGCGCTGTTTTTCATCGGATATAGCCTAGCTTGGGCGCTTGTCGGCTACGTATTTTGGGTGCTTTGGGGCGTGTGGTGGCTCTTTGATCTGCGCTTAACCGGCGCGGCGGTCGAGAAAAATCAGAAAAAAGAAGCGTTAAAAGACAAACTGCGTGCACAAGACCTCGAGGAGCGGCTTAGACGCCTCTACGAGCTGTACGAGAGCGGCGCTATAAGCAAAGAGGAATTTGAGGCAAGGAAGGAAATTTTGCTAGGGTGAAAGCCTACTAAATTTTCGAGAATTTGATCGATTTTCTAATCGCGATCGGTCAAATTTAGCATTTTCGAGGCGCGGGTCTCGGCGAATCAAATTTGCAAATTTGAATGTAAAACGATAAGGCATAGGATTTTTGTTCTAGACGAGGCGCTTTAAAATTTGGCGACGGGAGTTACCTCGTCGGTAATGACCGAGCCAAATTTTAAAGCCTCTGCTTGCAGTTGCGACCGCAAGGGAAGCAAAGCGAAGTATAGGACAAAAAGACAAGCCTCTAAAATAAAAATTAAAAGGAGAAAAAAATGGCAGAGTATTACAACCTCATCAAGTACTTCCACTACTTGTGTTTCATCTCGTGGATGGCGTTTTTGTTCTATCAGCCGCGCCTCTACGTCTATCACGCGGAGAATATGGACAAACCCGACTTCGTGCGCGTCGTCGAGGTGCAGGAGTACAAGATGTACCACTACATCGGCTGGGTCGCGCTGATCGGCACGTTTTTGACGGGCATTTTGATCATCGTAGCGATGCCTGAGCTTTTGCGCAGCGGCTACGTGCACGTCAAGCTCACCGTCGTCGTCATCCTCGCGGCGTTTCATCTGGATCTTGGCCGCTATATGGTGCAGCTGCGCGAGAAACGCTGTAACAAGAGCGGTATGTTCTTTCGTGCTTACAACGAAGTGCCGACTATCGCGATGGTTATCATCATCTGGATGATGGTGTATAAGCCGTTTTAAACCGCGCTAAATACATACTCCGAGGCAGAGCGAAACTGCTTTGTCTCGGGATCGAGAAGTTAAATTTATTCTTATATTTTTTGAATTATATCTTGCAAATTAGGCGTATAAAATTGGCGCGTTTTCGAGCCGTATCTTACGAATTCGGCATACAAAGTTGAACCGATTTTTCATCACTTAACCCAATTAAACCCAGTCTCCCAAACGACATTAACTCAAATTAAATTGCTAAAATTTAAAAATCTCCCCAACCTCTACATCTAAAATTTTTGAAATTTTATAAATATGCTCAAGATTAAAGTGTTTATCGTATCGGCAACTCTCGCAGTTTGAATAAAATGCGACCGATTTTATATCCATACTTAGCGCCATATCGAGCTGGCTAATGCCTTTATTTTCACGCAGTTTTCGGACGTTTGTAGAAATTTGCAGATAGAAATTTCGTATCTCATCGGCGCTAAAAAAAGCTAAATTTTCGCCCATTATTTTATCCTATAGGTAAAGTTAAACTTAAACTTTATTTAGATAAAATCTTCAAATCTATATCCTATAGGATAAATAATTTTAAAGGAGGCCAAAATGGCGGTAAATTTATCAAAGGGCGGTAGAGTTAGTTTGAGCAAAGAAGCTCCAGGGCTAAGCAAAATTTTAGTAGGACTTGGCTGGGATACGAATACTAGCGATACGGGAGCGGAATTTGACCTAGATGCGAGCGCGTTTTTGGTAGGAGCTTCAGGCAAAGTAGAAAACGAGAAGAATTTCGTCTTTTACAACAACCTAGTTAGCGCGGACGGATCGGTAGTCCACACGGGCGATAACCGCACAGGCGAAGGTGACGGCGACGATGAATCCATAAAAATAGACCTAGCTAAAATTTCGCCGAGCGTCAAAGAGATCGACATAGTCGTCACGATCCATGAAGCAGTCGCTAGAAGGCAAAATTTCGGTATGGTAAGAAATTCGTTTATACGAATCGTCGATGAAAGAAGCGGCAAAGAGATAGCCAGATACGATTTAGAAGAGGACTTTTCTACCGAAACCGCAGTATCTTTCGGTAAAATTTACTTTAAAGACAACGAGTGGCGTTTCGCGGCTAACGGAAGCGGTTTTAAGGATGGACTGGCTGGATTTTGCAGGCAGTTTGGACTAGACGTATAGGGGCAAGCCATGGCGATAAATTTGGTCAAAGGACAAAAAATATCGCTCGCCAAAGACGACGGCGGGCATCTGCACAGCTTTTGCGTAGGAGCAAACTGGGGCGCCATAACCGAAAAAGGCTTTTTTAGAGATAAGATAAAGCCGGTGGATTTGGATCTAAGCGCTGCGATGTTTGACTCAAACAAACAGTTTTGCGATGTGGTCTATTTCGGTAAAAAATCAGCCCCGGGCGTATTTCACAGCGGCGATGACTTGGTCGGAGACGTAGGGGGCGACGACGGACTGGATAACGAAATAATCAGCGTCGATCTTAGCCGTTTAAACTCAAACGTTGAGCAGATATTTTTCGTGCTAAATTCTTATAATCAAATCGACTTTGATAAAATTCCGTTTGCTAGCATTAGACTTTACGAAGGTACGCCCACGCGCGTAAATAAAGTCTTTGCGTCGTATAATATCGTACGAGATAGCGCATTTGCATATAAGGTTGCGATGATTTTGGGCAAGCTGTATAAGCGAAACGGCGAGTGGAAATTTTCGGCTATCGGCGAACCTACGAGCGATAGAAAGCTTGATGAGCTGATTTTAAATTCCGTAGTGAAGTACTTATGAAAATTTTATTTTTCTTAGCGGCTACGATTGCGATTTTAGGTGCATTTGAGATAGAGGGCGGTTATGAGATCCCGCCCTCGGCGCAAACTTACGGCAACGCACCCGTAATAAGCGATGCAATGATGCAAGAGTGCGTAAAAATTTACAACAAAGCGCTTGCGATAGAAAGAGTGTTAAATTCTACTTTCGTAAATCGGTATTCAAGCGAAGAGGTAAATTTATACAATCAAAACGTCCGTATGCATTCGCAGCTCATAGACTGGTTTAATGCAAATTGCGCCGGCAAGCAATCATACTCGGCATGCAAGGCGGCGCAAGAGCTAAACCGCCAAAGAGGGCTTCCCGAACAAAGCTGCGGGTATTAAGGAGAATTTTTGGATAATTTAGAATTTCAAACTGCGATCGTTTTTGTCATATTTGTAGCGACGGCATTTGCGGTAGATTTTTTCGCGCATAAGAAGGACGAGAAGATATCGTTAAAGCAAGCTGCGCTCTGGTCTATATTTTGGATTGTCGTAGCTGCGGCATTTGGCGGATATCTGCATCTTGCCGTTAGTAGCGAGGCGGCGAGCCTATTTTTTTCAGGTTATATTTTAGAAAAGTCGCTTTCAATCGATAATTTATTCGTTATGGCGGCAATTTTTTCGTGGTTTAAAATTCCTGAAATTTATCGTCACAGAGTGCTGTATTTTGGCATTATAGGAGCGGTTATATTTAGGCTAGTCTTTGTAGCCGTCGGAACGAGTCTACTTGGGATTTCTCCGTGGATGGAGTTTGTTTTTGCTATCATGGTAGCTTATAGCGCGGTAATGATGATGAAAAAGAGCGATGATGGCGAAGAGATAGAGGACTACTCAAACCATCTAGCTTACAGGGCGGTTTATAGATTTTTCCCTGTTTTTCCGCGTCTTCTAGGGCATAGCTTTTTTGTAAAAAATAACGAGATTTCGACTCAAATTTCAGTAGAAGAAAAGACGAAACTGCAAGATCAAATCTCCAAACTAAATGCAAAATGGATAGCTACGCCGCTATTTTTGTGTCTTTGCGTTATAGAACTTAGCGATGTTATGTTTGCTTTTGATAGCGTTCCGGCCGTTATCGCCGTGAGTCGTGAGCCGCTTATAGTTTATTCGGCTATGATTTTTGCGATTTTGGGACTTAGGACGCTTTACTTCGTGCTAGAAGCACTAAAAGACTATTTGGTATATTTAGAAAAAGCCGTTATAGCGCTTTTGTTTTTTATCGCAGCAAAGCTCGCCCTAAACGCGTCGGCACATATCTTTCATCACGGATTTGAGATTTCGGCACAGGTTAGCTTGTGGATCATTTTGGGGATTTTAAGCATCGGAGTTTTGGCTAGCTTATTTAAAACAAAATAGTAGAACGATCAAATTTATGCACATGACCGTTTTGATATGCTCTGTAGCCAAGTTTGAGCAAAACTCGGTACGCCTATTTTGCGCACCGAGTATAAAGTTAAATTTGTTCGAGCTTGCAAGCAAAATTAAATTTTAGCTTTATTTATTGCCTGCTCCAAATCCGCGATCAAATCATCCGAATTTTCGATACCGACAGCAAGGCGTAGCAAACCTTGAGTAATGCCGATTTTAGCTTGTAAATCCTGCGAATAAGATTCATGAGTCATTGAGGCCGGATGGCAGATTAGACTCTCTACGCCGCCAAGACTAACGGCCAGGTCAAAAAGTTCTAGATTTTTAGCAAAAATTTTATAGTCGTAGCCATCCTTTAGCTCCAGCGAGATTAGCGCGCCGATGCCGCTAGCTTGGGCGTTTTGGATGCGTTTTTCCTCGGCCGAAAATGAACCTGCGTAATACACGGCTTTAACAGCCGAGTTTTTTTCTAAAAATTCTACGATTTTTAGCGTATTTTCGCTTTGTCTATCAAATCTAACGCTAAGAGTTTTGAGGCCTCTTATTAGATTATAAGCATCTGCGGGACTTAGCGTCGCGCCGAGAGTATTTTTCATAAAAGCTATACGCTCGGCTAGCGCATCGTCGTTCGTAGTCACGATTCCCGCAATTACGTCGGCATGTCCGCCGATATATTTCGTCGCGCTATAAACGACGATATCGGCACCAAATTTGAGGGCTTTTTGATAATACGGCGTCAAAAAAGTATTATCGACGACGACAAGCGCGCCGTTTTTACGAGCTAGCTCGGCTAGCCGGGCGATATCCGTTACTCGCAGTAGCGGATTTGACGGCGTTTCGATAAATATCATCTTAACGTCTTCGTCTAGACGAGAGATTTTATTTAGATCTTCAACGAGTTCAAATTTGATCCCGAAATTTGCGAAAATACCGTTTGCGTAGCGGTAAGTACCACCGTAAACATTGCTGTTTAAAAGTACTTTATCGCCGCTTTTTAGCAGGTTAAAAACAGCCGAGGTCGCCGCCATGCCTGAAGCTAGAGCAAAGGCGTATTTGCTATCTTCAAATTTAGCAAAAAGCTCTTCAAATGCATTTCTCGTTGGATTTGCGCTACGAGAATAAGCGTACTTTTGAAAGTTGTCTAAACCATCTTGCGCAAACGTCGTGGCTAGATAGATAGGCGGAACGACCGCGCCGTGAGGGTTATTTTTGGCTTCGAGGCCTTTTACGATTAGCGTATCTATTTTCATTTTTTTCCTTTAAATTTAAAAATCCATCGCCGAGATAAATTTGACTATACGCGGCGAATCGCTGCTGAAAAATTCCTCCGCCGTACCGTCAAACTCGATATTGCCGCGCTCTAAAAATAAAATTCGATCCGCGACTTTGCGAGCGAAGTTCATATTGTGCGTGACGATGATGAGCGAGTCGCGCTCCTTGCTAAGGCCGCCGATGACCTTCAAAACCTCGGCCTCAAGCTCCGGATCAAGCGCGCTCGTGGGCTCGTCCAAAAGCAAAAAATACGGCTTCATCGCAAGCGCTCGCGCTATCGCCACTCGCTGCGATTGACCGCCCGAGAGCCTGCTTGGATACTCGTGCTCCTTGCCCTTTAGCCCGACCTTTTCAAGTAGCGCCAGGGCCTCAATTTCTGCCTGCTCTTTCGGGATTTTAAGCACCTGCACGGGGCCTTCGGTTACGTTTTGTAGAGCCGTTAGATGCGGAAATAGATTAAAGCTCTGAAAGACCATCCCCGTGTGCTCGCGAAAGGGCAGCATATCTTTTTGCGAAATTTTACCGGCGAAATTTATCTTATGGCTTCCAAGCTCAAGCTCGCCGCCGTCCGGGATCTCGAGTAAATTTATGCAACGCAGCAGGGTTGATTTACCCGAGCCCGAGCTTCCTAAAACAACCGTAGTCTCGCCGTCTTTAAATTCTAAATTTAAGCCGTTTAAAACGACATTATCGCCGAATTTCTTAGTCAAATTTTTAAATTTTATCATCACACGTACCTTGAAAATCTCTTCTCGAGCCTAGCTTGCAAAAACGTCAAAAACGTGCAGACTATCAAGTAAAAAAGCGCGGCGAGCACGTAAAGCGTGAGCGGATCGAAAGTGCGCGCGGCGATACGCTGAGCGACCATAAACATATCGACCATCGTAATAGAAGCCGCAAGCGAGGTGTCTTTTAGCGTGCTTATAAAGATATTTGAAAGCGGAGGCAGCGAGATACGCGCGGCTTGCGGAGCGATTATACGGCGTAAAATTTGCGCATAGCTCATACCAAGCGCCGTAGCGGCTTCCCACTGGCCTTTGGGCACCGAAAGCACGGCCGCCCTAACGGCTTCGGAAGCGTAAGCGCCGATATTTAGGCTAAAGGTGATGATCGCCGCGCTCCAAACATCGAGCGTAACGCCCACGATCGGCAGACCGAAATATACGATAAAAAGCTGTACCAAAAGCGGCGTGCCGCGAAATATCCAGATATAAAATTCGCTAAGTTGCTTTAAAATTTTGATATTTGCTATGCGCGCGATCGCCGTTAGCACCGCGATAAGAAGTCCCAGCGAAAAGGAGATCGCCGTAAGAGGCAGCGTCACCTTTATCATCGCCAGCGCCATAGGTTGTAGCGAGCTTAGCAAAAGCTCGCTTATACGGTCAAATTCGTTCATCGCCATCTACCGCGAGACATCTTTGCCGAAATACCTGATCGAAATTTCAGCCAGCTTGCCTTCGTTTTTTAGCTCCTCTATCGCCTTGCTGATCTGCCCCGCAAGCTCCGTATTGCCCTTTTGCACGATAGGTGCGGTATAGTCGGTATCGCTTCCCTCGGCGGCTATTTTAACCGGAGCGCCCGGGCGCTGTTTGATGAAGTCGTAAAATACGATATTATCGCGCACGACGGTATCTACGCGCTTGCTAACGAGAAGCTCCATGCTCTTGCTAAAGCTATCGACCGTGACGTTTTGCGCCCCATAGCTAGCGGCTACCTTTGCCCAGTTGCTGGTAGCGGAGTCTGCATTTTTCTTACCTTTTAGATCATCAAAGCTTTTGATATCGTCGTTATCTTTATGAGTGATGATGGCGCCATGTACGACTGTATAGGGCTGTGCGTAGTCGTATTTTTTCTTGCGCTCATCGGTAACGCTTACTTGATTAAATACCGCATCGGCCTTGCCCGCATCAAATGCCGCGAGCATCGCGTCCCACGGAGCGGTTAAGAACTCGATCTTTAAATTTAGCTTCTTAGCGACTTCGCGAGCGATATCGACGTCGTAGCCCTTTAGCTCATTTTTATCGTCGTAGTATGAAAATGGCGCGTAGGTGCCTTCCGTAGCGATCGTTAAAACGCCCTCTTTTATGGTTTTGGCGTTTAAATTTAGCGTCAAAAACGCACCCAGAGCCAAAATTTTTAGTAGTTTTGAAACCATTTTTTATCCTTTAAATTTAGCTGCTTTTATGCGGGTAAAATTTACTCCGAGATATCTTTGCCGAAGTATTTGACCGAAATCTCTTTTAATTTGCCTTCGCTTTTTAGCTCGCCAAGAGCCTTGTTTACGTCGTTTACGAGCTCTTCGTTACCCTTTTTTACGATGGCTGCGGAGTAGATCGGCTCACTGCCGCTAGCGGCTATTTTTAACGGGGCGTTTGGACGCTGATTTATATAATCGTAGAAGGTCACGCTGTCGTTTATCGTCGCATCCGCACGGCGGCTGATGATGAGCTCCACCCCTTTGCTAAAGCCGTCTACGGTGACTATCTGCGCGCCGTATTTTTGCGCGATACCGGCCCAATTGCTAGTTGCCGAATGCGCGCTCTTCTTGCCTTTTAGATCCTCGAAGCTTTTGATTTCATTATTGTCTTTATGCGTAACTAGCGCAGCGTAGGCGACGGTGTAGGGAACGGTATAATCGTATTTTTTCTTACGCTCGTCCGTGATACTTACTTGATTGAACACGATATCGGCCTTGCCCGCATCAAATGCCGCAAGCATCGCATCCCACGGAGCTTCGACGAATTCCGCTTTTAAATTTAACTTTTTAGCGACTTCGCGTGCCACTTCTACGTCGTAGCCCGTTAGCGCGTCGTTTTTATCGTGGTAGGAGTAGGGCGAATACGTGCCTTCGGTCGCGATTTTCAAAACGCCGTTTTCGAGAGTTTTTGCATTTGCGCCGGTTAAAAGAGCGAAGCTCGCCAAAGCAAGTAGAGAAGATTTTAGTAGTTTTTTCATTTTTTGTCCTTTTTAAATTTATCGTTGGCTATTCATCTAAAAAGGCCCGCGAGTGCGGAGTTGAAAATATCTTTTTAAATGTTTAGCGACTTGCTAAGCACTTAAAAAGATATTCGTGCCTAGCGCCCTAGCTTTTCATTTCGCAACAACACATGTCGCACATATCGTTTTTCATAGCGTACCTTTCGAGTAAAATTTGGCGGTGATTTTATGCAAAAAAAGTTTAAGATAAAATAAATTTATATCAAAATTTTGGATTTTATTTTTTAAATGATATAAATTTTGGATACAAAATCGGCTCGAATATCGATAAAATCGAACTATAAATTAAATTTTAAATTTTATAAAAATT
>NZ_CALINL010000199.1 GCF_938045225.1 uncultured Campylobacter sp. | reverse complement strand
GCTCTCAAGACTCGCAAAAAAGATGAAAAAAATCTCCCGCGCCTCGCAAGAAAAAACCTCCGACATCAGCTCGAAGCTGAGCGAAATTTTTACCAATATCGAAATCATCAAAGCAAACAACGCCCAGGAGTTTGAGCACGCTAAATTTACCGACGAAAACGCTAAATTTTTCAAACTAAATTTAAAAAGCGTAAAAGTAAACGAGATGGTAAGCCCGATGATGGAAATTTTCGGCTCCGTGGGCGTAGCGGCGGTCGTCATCATCGGCGGCAAAGAGGTAATAGACGGAAATTTGACGATGGGAAGCTTCTTTTCTTTCCTAACCGCGCTTTTCATGCTTTATACGCCTATTAAACGCATTTCAGGCCTTTATAACAAGATGCAAGACGCCGTGGTCGCGGCCGAGAGAACCTTTGAGCTACTTGACAAAGAGCCTCAAATTTTAAGCGGCGACAAGCCGGTGCCATCTGAAATAAATTTGATAAATTTTAAAGACGTCAGGCTAAACTACGACGACAAAGAGGTGCTAAAAGGCATAAATCTAAGCGCGAGCAAGTCTCAAACGGTGGCGCTCGTGGGCAGTAGCGGCGGCGGAAAAAGCTCGATCGTAAATTTGCTTATGAGATTTTACGACGCAAACGGCGGAGCGATCGAGATAAACGGCGAAAATATCAAAAATTTCGATCTGGGTTCGCTTAGGCAAAATATCGGCCTAGTGACCCAGCGCGTCTATATCTTTAACGACACGGTCGCAAACAACGTCGCCTACGGCCGCGAATACGACGAAGCCAAGGTTGAGCTCGCGCTAAAAACGGCAAATGCGTATGATTTCGTGTCAAATTTACCCGAGGGCGCGCAGACCGTTTTAAATGAATTTGGCACCAATCTCTCAGGCGGCCAGCGCCAGCGTATCGCCATCGCACGTGCTCTCTACGACGATCCGCAGATTTTGATATTTGACGAGGCTACGAGCGCTCTGGATAACGAAAGCGAGCAGCAGATAACCAAAGCTATCGCGAATTTACAAAAAGAAAAGATAATATTTATCATCGCGCACCGCCTAAGCACGGTGCAAAACGCGGATAAGATCGCCGTTATCAGCGGCGGAAAAGTGGTCGGATTTGATACCGACGAGGCGCTTAGCAAGAGCTGCGAAATTTACGCGAAACTAAAAGGCGAAGCCCTTGTTTAAGCCTAAATTTGATAAAATCGCTCAAAATTTAAGGATAAAATTTGAATTACGAAACGCTAAAATCCATATTTTTTAAATTTGACCCCGAAACCGCTCACAAAATCGTCGAAAAAACGCTAAGTATCTCAGACTGCGTATTTCCGGGCCTTTATAGCATCGTCGCCAAAAACTGCGTCGTCACGGACGCGACTCTTTCGCAAAATTTGCTAGAAACTAGCTTTTTAAACCCAGTTGGAATCGCCGGCGGCTTTGATAAAAACGCCACCATGCTGCGTCCACTGACAGCGCTCGGATTTGGGCACGTGGAGTTTGGCACCGTGACGCCAAAACCGCAAGAGGGCAACGCAAAACCGCGTCTTTTTCGCCTCATCGAAGAAGAGAGCATACAAAATGCGATGGGTTTTAACAACGAAGGCGCAGACGCCATTGGCGCGCGCGTCGGCAAGCTATATCCGTTTGCGATACCGCTTTTTGCTAACATCGGCAAAAACAAAATCACTCCCAATGAAGAGGCGATTAAAGACTATGAAATTTTAGTCGCTAAATTTAACGAAATTTGCGACTGCTTCGTCATCAACGTCTCCTCGCCAAACACCCCAAACCTACGCGAACTGCAAGAAGATAGCTTTATAAAAGACCTCTTTGCGCGCCTTACGCCGATCGCAAAAAAGCCGATAATCTTTAAAATCGCGCCCGATATGGACGACGACAAGGCCGTGCAGATCTGCAAAACGGCCGTAGAAAGCGGCGCAAAAGGCGTCATCGTAAATAATACGAGCGTGGATTATTCGCTATCAAAATCACCAAATTTACAAAATTTCGGCGGACTAAGCGGCAAGGTCATCGCCAAACGCTCGCGAGAGCTTTTTAGCGCGGTGGCTAGCGAGCTTTACGGCAAGACGGTTTTGATCGCAAGCGGCGGCATAGACAGCGCCGAGGAGGCATACGCACGCATAAAATCGGGCGCAAATTTGGTTCAAATTTACACCTCCTTTATATTTAAAGGCCCAAACATCGCAAAACAGATAAACGAAGGTATTTTAAAGCTTTTAAAAGAGGATAATTTCGCCTCTATCAGCGAAGCGGTGGGCTGCGATATAAAAAACAAAATTTAAGGAAATTTATGCTTATAAAATACTCCAAAACAAAGCTCAAAAACGGCTTTGAAATCTATCACATCCCCACTAGCAAAGGCTCTAGCGTCATCAGCGTGGACGTGTTTTACCGCGTAGGCTCGCGAAACGAAACGATGGGTAAAAGCGGCATCGCGCACATGCTAGAGCATCTAAATTTTAAATCCACGAAAAATATGAAAGCGGGCGAATTTGACGAGATCGTAAAGGGATTTGGCGGCGTAAATAACGCTAGCACGGGCTTTGATTATACGCATTATTTCGTCAAATGCTCAAAAGGTAACCTAGACGAGGCGCTTAGGCTCTATGCCGATATAATGGAAAATTTGAGCCTAAAAGATAAAGAATTTCAGCCCGAACGCGACGTCGTGACCGAGGAGCGCAGATGGCGCACGGACAACTCTCCGATCGGCTTTTTGTACTTTACGCTATTTAACGTCGCTTTTAGCTATCACCCGTATCACTGGACTCCGATCGGCTTTATCGGCGACATCAGAAACTGGACGATAGATGATGTAAAAGAATTTCACGAGACGTACTACCAGCCGCAAAATGCGATCCTGCTAATAAGCGGCGACATCGATAAAAAAAGCGCGTTTGAGCTGGGCAAAAAGCACTTTGAAAATATAAAAAACAAAAAACCGCTACCTAAGTTGCACTGCATCGAGCCTGAGCAAAACGGCGCAAAAAGGGCTGAAATTTACAAGGATAGCGAAGTAGAGATGCTAGCGCTTGCTTTTAAGATCCCGCCGTTTAATCACGAAGATCAGCCTGCGTTAGGCGCGCTAGCGGAGTATCTAGGCAGCGGGCAAAGCTCTGTTTTGCAACGCGTTTTGATAGATGAAAAGTGTCTCGTAAACAGCGTGGACGTCTATAATATGAGCAATATCGACGAGAGCCTGCTAATCGTACTAGCCGTTTGTAATCCGGGCGTCAAGGCGGAGGCCGTAGAGGACGAGATCTGGCGAGTGCTTGAAAACGCAAAAACGCAAAAAATCGACGAAGACGAGATAACCAAGATAAAAAATAGCCTAAAAAGCGATCTCATTTACTCGCTAGATAGCGCGTCGAAGGTGGCGAATTTATACGGCGGATATCTCGTTAGAGGCGATATAAAGCCGCTTTTTGAGCTGCCTGAAAAAACAGCTGCGCTAAAACCGGCCGATCTAAACGAAATTTGCAAAAAATACGCGAGAAAAGAAAAATCCACGACGATCATCCTAAGAAAGGAAAAAAGTGAATAAAAAAGCAATAACGGGCGCTATGACGGCGCTGATTACGCCTTTTAAAGACGGCAAACTAGACGAAATCGGTTATGAAAAGTTAATCAAAAGACAAATCGCAAACGGCATCGATGCGGTCGTACCAGTCGGCACCACAGGCGAGAGCGCGACGCGGTTGACGACTGGCGTATGACAAACCATTACACGCTCCAGCAGAAACCGCTACAGTGTAATGAAAATAAAGCTTATATTTCATAAAAGCATCCAACACACCAGAGGTAAACACACCACGCATACCTCCTCCTTCTAACACTAAGCCCGTATTCCTATCTATTTGCATAAATTCTCGTTAAAAAACAACTGCAAAGTTAA
>NZ_CALINL010000198.1 GCF_938045225.1 uncultured Campylobacter sp. | reverse complement strand
AAAACGTAACGTTTAGTTTGAACTGGCTGCCGCTTGGTGGGTTTGTCAGATTGAAAGGCGAATACGATTCCGCAAAAGGCGAGGGCACATATGGCGGATCGACATTTTGGGTGAAGACGAAGATCTTGCTGGCTGGCGTTATGATGAACTGGATAACTGCGATTGTTTTGTTTACGATTCTTGCAGTAATTGGCATGCCGAAAATCCTGTCGAACCAAGTTCAATTGCCGTTTGATACAGAGGTTAGGCGTTCGCCGGTGACAATAGCAAAAATCACGCCGAATTCTCCGGCGGATAAAATCGGACTTAAGGCTAATGACGAACTTATTAAGATAAATGGTCAGCCGCTTACAGAGGCGGAAAAATTGCCAGTTATAACTAAGCAAAACGCTGGCAAGAAAGTCAGGGTTGAATATAGGCGTGATGGCAAAGAGTCGGCTGTTGACGTCCAGTTGAATGATGAAAAGTCCGTGAAGGGAAGCGGATATCTGGGCGTTATTCCAGGGCAGACGGAGAAAATGTATAGCACATGGTCGGCGCCTATTGTAGGTGTGGCGACTACTGGGCAATTGTCATATGAAACTATCAAAGGCGTTGGTGTGCTATTGGTAAAAACCGTACACGGATCAATTGGACAAATATTCGGTTCCGCAGAATCAAAAGAATCTGCAAGAGCTGATTTGGCCTCTGTCGGCGGGAGCGTAGCGGGACCAATTGGCATACTGGGTGTATTATTCCCGTCAGTTGTCAGTTCTGGAATTGAGTACATCATTTTCGTGGCGGCGTTAATCTCGCTGACGCTGGCAGTGATGAACATTTTACCAATCCCAGCGCTTGACGGCGGTCATATATTTTTCAACCTTTACGAGCTCATTTTCCGCCGCGAGATGAACGAAAAAGTCTATATCGGCCTCACCTACTGCGGCTGGGCTTTTTTGCTTTGCCTGATGGCGTTTGCTGCCTTTAACGACGTGATGCGCCTAAGCGGAGCGGGACAATGAAACTCGCGCAAATTTTAGAACGCATAGAAAATGCGCGCACTGGCGAAGCAGTAAAGCTAATCGCCGTGAGCAAAAACGTAACGACTAAAGAGGTTTTGGAGCTTTTTAAACAGGGACAAACGAGCTTTGGCGAAAACCGCGTGCAAGAGCTCAAAAACAAGAGCGAAATTTTGTCAAATTTGCCGATCGAGTGGCACTTCATCGGGCGACTTCAAAGCAACAAAATAAACCACCTGCTAGCGCTCAAACCCGCGCTTTGGCAAAGCTGCGAGAGCGTAGGGGCCGCGCTTGCGGTGGACAAGAGGCTTGACTATGAGCTGCCTTGCCTGCTGCAAATAAACTCGGCCTACGAAGATAGCAAACAAGGAATCTCGCCAGAAGCCGCACAGGATGCGTTTTTACAAATCGCACAGGAGTGCAAATTTTTAAAACCCATCGGCGTGATGAGTATCGGCGCGCACGTTGATGACGAAAAAATCGTGCAAAAAAGCTTTGAGACTACGCGTAAAATTTACGAAAATCTGCAATCAAACGGCGCGCAAATTTGCTCGATGGGTATGAGCGGCGACTTTGAGCTGGCGATAAAATGCGGCTCGAATATGATTCGTCTGGGGTCGATTTTATACGCGTAAGTCAGTCGCGTTCCGTATAAATTTAGAAAAATCTACCAAAAAAGGAGCCAAAATGGGCTACGACGTTAGCTATCATCCGATCAACGAATACGAGATAAAGCAGTGGTATTTTGACGCGTTAAAAAGCGCGCGCGAGGGAGACTGGTCGGTCGCAAAGAGGCTCGCAAAAGAGTACGGCATGCAGGATTTTTACGCGCAAAAATACATTGATACCCTAAAAGTCGCGCTTGAAACCAAGGACGGCGAGAGCTTTTCGACGGGACACGGTTACATACTCGCCACCGTGCAAGGATTTTTTAGAAAATACTTCTACACGCGCGGCACGGCGTTTGGCTTTTTGGCGGAGGAACACGGCGAATTTAAGCGGTATCTAAGCGATATAAGCGGCGTTATACCGCCTGAAATGAAAGCAAAATTTACAGGCGAATTTGACGGAAACTACTCATCTGGCGCGTTTATAAGCGCAGCAAATTTGGCTAAATTTTGGCAGGACTACAACGCAGGCGGCGATATCAAGAAAAAAACGGATGACTTTTATGTGCAAAATTTGCCTGCGTTTTTGAGCGCAGTTAAATTTAGCGTAGAAAACGGCTACGGGCTGCTTGAGGCGACAGACGTGATTATACCCAACCCGATTGATTTAAATGATTCCGAGTGCTACTCAAATCTTTTTAACTGCGACCCCGAAGGCGCGTTTATCTACGCCGACACGGCGGCTCAGCAGCTAAGCGAAGCGATGAAGCTAGACAAAAATAAAAAAGAGAGCGATAAAAACGAGGGCTCAGGCGGCTTTTTGGGT
>NZ_CALINL010000197.1 GCF_938045225.1 uncultured Campylobacter sp. | reverse complement strand
GTACAAATGCATCACTCATTGTCAAATCGGTATCTTTTATATTATTTTCGACATTGCGCCAATTTGCAATAAATTCATCTATTTCACTCTTTAAACATCCTTTGCCTATTTCTTCCCTAAATTTATCGTTTATATTTTGTAGTAAAGAGCTTTTTATTAAATCTGCAGCACTTAGATCAAGGCCTCTATCATTTAATATTTGAAAAATTTTTATTGCTGAGCTTGTGTCTTTACAATCAATTCTAATTATAAACACTTTGTTAAATAAGTAATTAATAAAATCTCCGGTCTTGTCTTCTCCTAATTCTTTAAGTTTTTCTTTAAAAATAAAAGCTGTATTAATAAATTTTGCCTTTGGATTTTCATCATTTCTTAAATCTTTATTTTTTGGTTTAATTATATTGTCTAGATTCATATTGATAATTGTACTTTTAAAATCACTCATATATTGCGGATCAGTTAACATCTTTAATCTCTCGGTTTTACCTCTAAAGCAAATAAAATTATCCAATCTATCCTTATCTATGCTTGTAATATCGTCTGAATTTAAATTAATATCCTTATACATACTTCTTGTAACACAAAACAATATCATAAGCGTAGTCATTCTTTGCTGACCATCTATAATTTCAATGTCATTACCGTTTTTAGAGGTAATAATAGAACCCAAAAAATAATCAGCTATTTCATTTTCATATGCTTCAAGAATATCGGCCCAAAGTTGTTCAACTTGCTCATCAGTCCACTTATATGGACGTTGATAATTAGGTATCTTATAGAAACTGCCCTCATTGCCGAATAACTGTGCCAAATTTAATGTACTTGGTTCAAATGTTTCTATATTAAAGTTTTATCCTTTTTCCTTTAAATTTATTGTTTTTTTTAGCTACGCCGACGACTGCCGAGCTCTCATAACCCGCCTCTTTTAGACGAGAAAGAGCTAAATTTGCCTCGCTTTGCGGTACCGCTAGTAGCAATCCGCCAGAAGTCTGCGCATCATAGAGCAAGATATCGGCCTCGTCGCTAACAAATTTGGACACAAATTCGCGGTTTTTATAGCTGCCCTCAGGGATGATGCCCATATCGGCAAACTCGCGCGCCGCCGCTATCACGGGCACGTTATCAGCGTAAATTTCAAAGCTGATTTTATCGTTTAGCATTTCGATTAAGTGCCCCAAAAAGCCAAATCCTGTGACGTCGGTTGCCGCCGTTACGTTGATACCTTTTAGCGCGTCTACGGCATAAAAATTTAGCTGCCGCATCGTCTCTACCGCCTGCTTTATCTGCGCCGAATTTAGTAGATCGGCCTTGATCGCCGTGCTTAAAACGCCCGTTCCTAGCGGCTTTGTGAGTATAAGCGCATCGCCATCGCGCGCGGAGTTATTAGACCAAAAGCGGCTTGGCGAAACGACGCCCGTGACGCTAAGTCCGTAATACATCTGCTGCGTCTCTATCGTGTGTCCGCCCACGATCACGCCACCGCATTCGGCGACTTTGTCCTGCCCGCCGCGTAAAATTTCGCCCAAAATTTCGCCGCTTAGGTTACAGCTATCAAAACCGACGATATTTAGCGCGTTTAGCACCTTACCGCCCATCGCAAACACGTCGCTTAGGCTGTTTGCAGCTGCAATCTGGCCAAATATAAACGGATCGTCCGCCACCGGCGTGATAAAGTCTAGCGTCTGCACGAGCGCTATGTCGTCCGTGATCTTAAAGACGCTCGCATCCTCGTTTGTGCCGATATTTGAGAGCAAATTTGGGTGAGCTAAATTTAAATCGCCGATAGTTTTGTTTAGACCCGACGGGTCAAGCTTGGCCGCTCAACCCGCTGCTCGGACGAATTTCGTGAGACGTTTGTCGTTATAAATCATAGTTTGATTTGCTCGTGCGTAGTTAAAATTTGCATGATTTCATAGGCATTTGATATCTCTCCGACGCTTAGGTCGCTTACGAGTTTATACGCCTCCAAGCAGCTGCCGCAGCTTAAAATTTTAACGCCCGCAGCTTCTAAATCTTTAAGCGGTTTAAAGCTCGGATGAGCGCGATTCGTCGTCATTTTTACGGCGTTATTTACGCAAATGACGTACTCCGGTTTTTCTACCTGCAAAAGCGCGCCTAAAAATTTAGACAGCAAGCTAACGCCCACGTCACCGCTTCCGGCGTATTCTTCGTTTAGATAAACGACCGTTTTTTTGTTCTTTGGCGTGATTTCGCAGACGAATTCGTCAAAATTCGTTAACTCAAGTTTGGATTCGCCTTTAACGGCGGTGATTTTTGTCTCGGCGCCGTTTTGCTCTACGCTAAATTCGACGTTTTGGTTTTTTAAAAAGCGGCTGATGTTTTCTTTTGGGGCGATGGAATTTACTAAAATCTCAAGCTTTTCGCCGCTTTTTAAGCCTTCAAGCGCGTTTTTAGTCCTGATAACCGGCTCAGGGCAAGCCAAATTTCTACAATCGATTTGCATGATTTTTCCTTAAATTTATTACTCTTCAACCTGAAGTCTAGGGGGAATTTTATCTAAAAGATTTTAAATTTCGTATAAAAAAGAGGCTTGCAGGCTCGCCTCTGAAGCAAAAAAGGAGAAAGATTTCTCCTTTTTTATTATTTTAATTTTGGATAAGTTTTTTCGTATTCAGATACGGGGATTTTGTTTTTAGAGATTAGCTCTTGGTACCAGTAGTGGTGAAGCACGTAAACCTCTTCTTCTTCTTTGTAGCCAGTTATCATCGACCAGATAGCGCCGTGTATCGCGATAGCCGCCATGTAGATGTGTACTAGGAAAAATACTGCGCAAACGATACCAAGAACGTTATGAACTAGTGCAGAAGCTCTTAAAACTTCAATCTGAGATACGCCAAGCCAGCTCGCAACGTCTGGAGCTCTAAAGTCAAGGAAGAACATCGCAGCACCCGTTAGTATCATCACGATACCGCCAGGGATCGCTACCCAGTACCACGCCTTTTGACCGGCATTAAATTTGCCCGCAGGTACTGGACGTTTAACCTTTGATAGATATCCGCCGATGATCATCATCCATCTGATATCATAAACCGCAGGCAGCATCCTCACGGTCCAAGCTATCAACATCGGAGGTACCGAAACGGCAAATAAAATAGTAGCTAACCCGTGGATGTCTTTGCAAAATCTAACAAACGCGCCTCCGCCAAGCTCTGCGCCCCACATCATGATGACGCCGGTCGGTATGAGCACTATCCATGCGATTGCCGCAGCGCCGTGAGATACGCGCTCTATCATATTAAACGCATAGACTTTTTTGCCGTCGTGGCTGAAGTGTTTCGGTCCGATGATCAAAAAGTGCAGAACGAACGCGCCGATAACAGCCAAAATAAGCGACAAAGCCGCTATCGCGAAGTAGTCGTTGCCCTGAATGAACGTGAAAATCGGCCCCAAACCGTCTTCGTAAGGCTTAATGTTCTCGATTCTACCAGCAGCCCAGATATTGCTCTGGTATTGGTTCGTGCTAGGACTCGCCTCGATAGCGAAGGCCCAACAGGCGAAAACCGAAAGCAAACTAAAAATTCTCGTCATGCTATCTCCCTTTGGTTTTGTTTTCCGCCTTAAAAAGCTCGTCGTGGTCGGCATCCAGCCAAAGGCTAAATTTTGCGGATTTTCATGAAATTATATCAAAAAATAACGTAATGCAAGCTTAGCGCCGAAACACCGCTTTTTTAGGCGGTTAAGGCGCATTTTTATCAAAATCGGGGTCAAATTTATAATCCGCTATATTAATTCATTTATATAAGCTAGATTTTATTTATCTTAAATTTAACTTCGTTTGGGATTAAATTTGCGACAAATTCGGCAAGCAATAATCCGACTTTTAATTTTGGCGCTAAAAAGGTGCAGGTTTAGCAAGCCCTCACGCGAGGCGCAAGCCAAATAAAAGATCGCCGCAAAATTTGGTTAAATTTGCACCCCGAACGACGCCTCAAAATATCAAATTTACACCCTAAAAGGCGCAGTTTCAGGAGGCAAATTTAGTTTCGCCTCTCGTACTCTTCAAAGCCAAATTCCCGCACGGTTACAAGCTCGCCGTTTTCTTTTAAAAGGAGTAAATCGGGCAACTTTATACCGTTAAAGGTCGTGTTTTTCACGATCGTATAGTGGATCTGATCCTCAAATATCACCTTATCGCCCACGCTTAGCGGCGCGTCAAATTTATACTCCGGTTCGCCCGCGTCAAGTCCCACGATATCGCCTGCTAGACAGGTATTTCCGCCGAAACGGTAGCTAAATTTACCGCCCTTGCTCTCGCCTCGCACCGCCGGTCGGTAGGGCATCAGCACGGTGTCAGGCATATGCGCCTCGGCCGAGACGTCTAGGATGGCTATGGTTTTTTCGTTTTGTACGAAATCAAGCACCGAAGCAGCCAAAAATCCCGTCTGCCAGCCCACCGCTTCGCCGGGCTCTATGTAGACCTCGACGCCGTATTTTGCGCGGAAGTTTTTGATCAAATTTATGAGCAGATCCACGTCGTAGCCCTCTTTTGTCACGTGATGTCCGCCGCCGAAATTTACCCACTTCATGCGCGGGATAAACTCGCCGAATTTCTCCTCAAACGCCATCAATACGGTCTCCAGACTCTGCGCGCTCTCCTCGCAAAGCGCGTGAAAATGCAGCCCCGTAATGCCACCAAGCGCGTCTGCGTCAAAATTTGCGCGAGTGATGCCTAGGCGGCTATAGCGACCGCACGGGTTATAAGCGTCAGTCGGCGCGACGGAGAGCTCGGGATTTACGCGAAGGCCGCAGGTAACGCCCGCAGCTAGGGCTTTTTGCTTAAATTTCGTCCACTGCGCAAACGAGTTAAAAACCACGTGTTTTGAGAGCGCTAGCACCTCATCTATGTCCTCGTCTTTAAATGCCGGAGAATACGTGTGGATCTCGCCTCGAGCGTATTTTGCGGCAAATTTAGCCTCGTGCAGGCCGCTGCATGTCGCGCCGTCTAGATATTCGCCGACAAGCCCCATCACGCCGCTAAATGCAAAGCCTTTTAGGGCGACTAGCACCTTCGCGCCGCTCTCAACCTTGACACGTTTTAAAATTTCGAGATTCCCGCGCACCTTGGCCTCCTCGCAGACGTAGGCGGGCGTTTTTATTTTGCTTAATATTTCGTTCATTACGGCTCTTTCGTTTAAAATTTGGCGTAAGTATATCTAAATATTTTTTTAAGTAAAATCAAGAAAAAAATTTAATTTCAAAGGCGAATTTATGGTAGAAATCGAGTTTTTGGGCCCGATAAAGATGAATAATTTAAAGCTGGAAGCGGCAAATTTAAGCGAAGTAAAAGAAAAACTAGGCGAATACGCAGAGCTCGACGAGTGGCTAAAAATCTGCGCCGTCGCCGTAAACGACGAGATCGCAAGCTCTCTTGACGCGCCGCTAAAAGACGGGGATAAAATTTCCATTTTACCGCCGGTTTGTGGGGGCTAATATGCAGATTTTTGAAGGAAGCCTAGACGCTAAAGCGATCACGAACGCTTGGTACGATGAGTTCAAGGACAAAAACTGCGGCGCTCTCATCACGTTTACGGGCATCGTGCGCGAGGAAGGCGGCATCAGCGCGCTTAGCTTTGATATCTACGAGCCGATCCTGCGTAAATGGCTAGCGGGCTGGGAGCAAAAGGCAAAGGATCTGGGTGCATACGTGCTTTTTGCACATTCTCGCGGAGACGTGCCGGTGCACGAGAGCTCCTACGTCGCAGGCGTGGTAAGCCCGCAAAGAAAGGTCGCCTTGCGGCTAATAAACGAGTTCGTAGAGGACTTTAAGGCTAATGCACCGATCTGGAAATACGACGTCGTCGGAGGCGAACGCATCTACGCAAAAGAGCGCAGCCAAGCGATAAAAGGGGCGGGGCTTTTAGGCTAAATTTACTTGACTCGGCTTTGGTATACGAGCCGAGCAAATTTGACTACTTTTTAGATAAAAGATTTATTTCTTGCAGGCTAGGTTATGTTTTAGCCTGCTTTTTACTCTTAGCCGCCATCAAATTTGTCAAATTCAAGCTCGCTTTTTATATAAGTTAAATTTACGTCTTTCGCTCGCCGAGACCCGCGCCGCGAAAATGTCAAATTTATAAATTCAGCAAGATATACGACAAATATTCCAGACAGAATAGGCGTAGTTTAACTTTAAAATTTTAACCCGTTAGGGCGCGTATATGAAATACGTAACCGAAACGGGTTTAAAATTTTAAAGCTTGAAATCCGTCGTTTATGGGGAATCAAGCGGCTTTTTTATGGAAAAATCCCACATAAACCGCAAAAACAAACCCCATCGCTACCGCCCACGGAGCCGCTGCCGTTATGGCGCTCGGAGAGCTGGCAAGCAAGAAGTTATGCGCTACGGCCGCGCCCGCCGCCATACCGATGACGAATATAACCGAGCTTAGATTTCCCGTGCCCATTTGCACGAGATGCTTGCCGGGGCAGCCTTCGCTCAGGCTAAAGCAAAGCCCGGCCAGCATCATACTAAGGAAGTTCCAAACTACGTCGTTGTGTGCGATAGGCTGGCCTTCAAAGCCGAATTTATACTGCCCGAGCGCTAAATTTACGATGCTGGCAAAAACGACGATACTGATAATGCCCGTAAACATCGAGAAGTCACCTTTAAAAAGCCTGCCAAACGCCCCGACGCTGCAAAATTTGCTTTTGTGCATTAGCGCGCCCACGACGATACTAAAGCCAAGCGAGATCAGGATCGGAGCGTGCATGGAGCCCGGGCCTTTTGCGGAGCTAAAAAGAGCGCCGTTTTCGCCGAGCTTTAGCCCAAGAGCCAGCGCAGCAAGCAGCAAAATACCCATAACCGTCGGCAAAACGCCTATCGCGGCCTGAGTTTTAGTCTCGTGCGTGAGGCCGTAGCCGAGCTTTTTGAAAAATACGCCCGCGCAAACGCCCGCAAAAATACCGACGACTCCTGCAATCGCCGTCATATCTCCGCCGCCAAGACGCAAAAACGCTCTCCACGGGCAGCCTAAAAACACGAGGCAACCGATCATCGCGAAAAATCCGAGAAAAAAGCGCACGAAAGGCGACGAACCCGTAGTCGCGCTAAACTCTTTCGTCCAAAGCACGCTAGCTAAAAAGCCGCCCAAAATAAGCCCGATGATCTCCGGGCGCACGTACTGCACGACTCCTGCACGGTGAAAGCCCA
>NZ_CALINL010000196.1 GCF_938045225.1 uncultured Campylobacter sp. | reverse complement strand
TCTCACCTCTTCTTATGTATAAATAATTTATAAAAATTAATCTAAAAAATACAAAATTCGTCAGGCAAATGACGGAAATAAATTTCTAAAAGTAATACAATTAGCTCAAGATTTAAGAGAAATCAAGAATCGTAAAACAAGTAGAAAGGAGAATTTATGAAACAACATAAATTTGTGATCGCCGATTACAAACGTTGTATCGGTTGCGCTACTTGCATGGCGGCCTGTTTTCGTAGCGCTTACGAGCGCGGTAAGCTTTCAAAAGCTAGACTAACAGTGCTCCGTCAAGCAAAAGGCGTCATGCCGACGCAGTGTCGCCAGTGCGATGACGGTCCTTGCGCGAACGTATGTCCTACCGGGGCACTCAGGTTTGACGATAACTGCATCGAGCTTCACGAAGAGATTTGTATAGGCTGCAAACTCTGCACGATCGCTTGCCCTTACGGTGCGATAAGCTCGAGCGCGGAGCTCATGCCGTCCGTTAACTACGCGGTAGAGCCGAAGTACTACCTCGAGATCGAGAGCCAGGCGGGCGCGAAAAATACCGCAATCAAATGCGATATGTGTTTCGGGCGCGAAAACGGCCCTGCATGCGTCGAGGTTTGTCCGACCAGCGCGATAATCATGGTCGATCCTTTGCACAGCCAACATAAGCTTGGCAACAGGATCGAGCAGGAGGCGGCGCAGGATTTCGTAAATAAAATTTTACGCGGAAGCGGAAATTTAAAAGAGCCTCACGTTTTAGCCGATATCGACGCTCAGGACGTGGATGGCGAGGCTGACGTTATCGTTATCAACGAGCTTGACAAGACTCCTAGCGAGCAAGCAAGAGAGCAAGCGGCGTCAAATTCGCGCGCTATGAAGGACGAAAATAGCGGCGCACAAGGGGGTGCGAGATGGTAGGCGTTTATCTACTTTTCTTAGTTAGCGCCGCCGTTAGCATCCTGCTCTACGGCGCGCAAAAATCAGCCGTCAAAATCGGCTTTGGATTAAGCGCGATCAGCTGTTTTTACGCGCTTTGCTACTTCGTGACTAATATGGGCGTGACCCAAGGCTTCGCTTTAGGCGGAGATTTTCTATATGCGCCTAAATTTGAGCTAACTCCGCTTGGAAATTTCTTTAGCTTCGTAGTCGTCTTTATCGGCTTTGCCAGCAGCGTCTACGGTATGAGCTACGCGGAGGAATACATCAAAAAAGCAAACGTCGGCGTTTTTGCCTGTTTGTTTAACCTTTTCATCCTTTCGATGCTTCTAGTTATCAGCGCAAATAACGTATTTTGCTTCATCGTTTTGTGGGAGCTTATGACGCTTATTTCGTCTTTCCTCATCCTCGTAAACGACGGCAAAGGCACGCTAAAAGCGGTGATGGTGTATCTTGGTATCGCTCAGGTCGGCGCATTTTGTATCACGTGCGGACTGCTAATAATGGCTCACTATGCGGGCAGCATGGAGTTTAGCGATTTTGCTCGCTTAAATATGCCTGCTGCGGTTAGCGTCGTGGTGTTTATATTATTCTTAGTAGGATTTGGTAGTAAAGCGGGTATGTGGCCTTTCCACGTATGGCTACCGATGGCTCACCCGGCCGCTCCTTCAAACGTCTCTGCTCTAATGAGCGGCGTTATGATAAAGGTTGCGCTATTTACTCTAGTCAAATTTACGCTTTTCTTGCCGCTAAGCATATATTTTGGTCTAGCGGTTTTGATCCTGGGTGCTGCTAGCTCTTTGTTTGGCGTTCTTTACGCTCTTTGTCAGCACGACTACAAAGCGCTTCTTGCCTATCACTCAGTTGAAAATATCGGCATCA
The DNA here is from genome assembly GCF_938045225.1 of uncultured Campylobacter sp. Classification (GTDB taxonomy): domain Bacteria; phylum Campylobacterota; class Campylobacteria; order Campylobacterales; family Campylobacteraceae; genus Campylobacter_A. The sequence goes on along the minus strand of NZ_CALINL010000196.1, from coordinate 4,615 downwards.
TCTTGCTTGGTCTTGGTACTGGTTTGTACGGACTAGCTGCGGGAAATAACACTCTTGCCGCGATCGGATTTTTAGCAGGATGCTACCACGTGGTTAACCACGCGATCTTTAAAGGACTATTGTTCCTTTGCGCGGGTTCTGTTCTGCACGCTACGCACACCCGCGATATGGACGTGCTAGGCGGCCTAGCTAAAAAGATGCCTTGGACGTCTGTTGGCATGTTTATCGGCATCATGGGTATCGCTGCGCTTCCTCCTGTTAACGGCTTCGTATCAGAGTGGTTTACCTATCAAGGTATGCTTCAAGGCGCGCTAGAGCAGGGCATCTTTACTAGATACGCTTTTACGCTTTCAGTCGTCGCGCTAGCGCTTACGGGCGTGTTAGTCGGCATGCACCTTAAGCTTTACGCAGTAATCTTTGCGGGAACTCCAAGAGATCAGAAAATTTGGGAAAATGCAAAAGAAAGCCCGATATTTATGGTGCTTGGCATGATCGTGCTAATGATCGGCTGTATAGGCTTTGGCATAGGAGCTAACGTAGTCGTCGGCTACATCCAAACAGCCGTAAATTCCATAGGCGGCGCAGGCGGTTACGTAGCTAGCCACGGTATAAATTTGACCTCAAATTTAGGCAGCGTGGTTTCCACTCCGCTTATAGCCATCATCTTGTGTTCTACTATGGTTTTGCCTTTTGCAATCTTAGCCGTGATGAAAGCAAACCGCGAGAAACCTCGCGAGACCGATCCTTGGGCTTGCGGATTTAAGTACAGCTCTCGCATGCAAATGACGGGCGGTCCTTTTACGGGCGATCTAAGGCGCATAATGAACTGGCTGTTTAAAGGCGAGAGAAAAGTCGTGACTAAAGGCTATTTTAACCCGGTCGAGTATCACAACCATCCAAAAGATATCTGGTGGGGGTTATTTTACGAGCCGGTGATTAAATTTACCGAAAAGGTCGCTGAAAAAATAGGCATAATGCAAAGCGGCTACACCAACGTTTACGCGCTATATATCCTCGTATATCTTTGCGCGATACTAGCGGTTAGCTACTTTTTGATATAGGGGGCGTGAGATGGAAATTTTACAGACTATACTTTTGATGATATTTCAAGTAGTCGTCATCGTCTTGGTTGCGCCGCTATTTGACGGTATGGCCAGGAAACTAAGAGCCAAACTACAATCAAAACAAGGCAGCGATTTTTTCCAGACGTATCGCGACATCATAAAGCTATTTAGACGCGGCAGAACCGTGCCTGAGTGCTCTCACTGGGTATTTAGATGGGCGCCGTTTTTCCTATTTGCCACTTCGGCGGCGATACTAGCGGCTATTCCTATTACTTATAGCAAGAGCACGATTTTCGGAGCTTACTCCGATATTTTCGTGATTCTTTATCTAGGCGCGCTTTTGAGATTCGTATTTGGCGCCGCATCTTTAGATAGCGGTAACCCGTTTGCGGCTACCGGCGGCGGACGCGAACAAATGCTAGCCGTTTATGTCGAGCCTGTTATGATAATGTGCCTAATCGTCGTTATGCTAGCGGCCGGAACGTCAAATTTGGTCGAGATACAATCAATGGTAAAAAGCGGTCAAATCGGATATCAGATCCCAAGCTTTGCGGTTGCTTCGATCGCGTTTTTGTGGTGCATATACGTTGAAACCGGCAGAAAGCCTTTTGACCTCGCAGAAGCCGAGCAAGAGTTGCAAGAAGGCTTACTAGGCGAATATGCAGGTAGCGATCTTGGCTTAGTTCAAGCGGCGCTTATCTTAAAACAATTTGCGATGATAGGACTTTTCCTTTCGATTTTCGAACCGTGGAATTTTAGCAATCCGTTTTTAGCGGTGATAATTTTCGTTTTAAAAACGGGAGTGTTTTACGTAGCAGCCGTGTTTATAGACAACTTCGGACCGAGATTTAAGATGACTTCGTCCTTGCGTAAAAACGCGGTAGCCGCTCTAGCCATATCTTTCGTGGCTTTGACGCTTTACGTCGTGGGGGTGTGAGATGAATGCAGATATGACTATGTTAGACGCATTAGCTATCGGCATGATAGTAACGTCTTTGGCGGTATTTGGGCTACGCAGCCTAAAACTATCCGTCATCGTTTACGCGATCGAGACATTACTTTTAGTCGGTATATTTGCTATGTTGGCGTCTAAATTTAACGCGTCGCAGCTGTCCATGTGGGCGGTAGTGGCGTTTTTTACGAAGGTTTTATTCGTGCCGGCGATCTTGCTTTGGTTGATTAAAAAGCTTAACGTCGTTAGCGAGGATGAGCCGGTGGGCGGCTTTTTCGTGAGCCCTGTTATAGCGATGGGATTTTCTCTAGCTTTAGCGATGAGTATCAACCCGATATTCCTTCAATTTTCGCTAATTCAAGAGAAAATAATGCTACTAGCGGCGGTTTGCGTGTTTATGATGGGGGTTTTTGGCTTTATGCTTAGAAACTCTTTTATCAAGCAAATTTTAGCCTACTGCCTTTTTGAAAACGGCATACATCTAAGCCTAGCGCTCATGGCTTACAACTCAAACGAGCTTGTTGAGCTTGGTATCTTAACGGACGCGATTTTCGCCGTTATCATCATGAGCGTTTTAGCTATCAGATTTTATAAAGCATACGGCAGCCTTGACACGTCTAAGGCTACGAATTTAAGGGGATAGAGATGGATAGTTTAACTTTGATATTAATTTTACCGCTTCTTGGAGCGATATTGCTATTTTTCTCTCCGAAAAATTACGCGACTTTGAGTTTGCTTCACGTTGCGGTTAGCGCGGTTACGTCTTTGGCGTTGCTATTTAACGTAAGCAAGGTTTTATCGAGCGGTACTTTTTACGCGCACGATAAATTTTTATTTCTAGATAGCCTTGGCTGCGTGTTTTTGGTGCTTATCGCGGTTACTGGATTTTTGGTAAATTTGTACGCGACTCACTATATGAAATGGGAGCTCGAAGAGGGCCATATAAATTTGGACGCGCTTAGAAAATACTATGCGCTTAGCCACGTATTTATATTTACGATGACTCTAAGCGTCATCTGTAACAACGTCGCCTTTATGTGGGCTGCGATCGAGGCTACTACGCTTTCATCAGTGTTCCTAGTCGCGATCTTAAAAGACCAAAAATCAACCGAGAGCGGCTATAAATACATAGTCCTTTGCTCTATCGGCCTAGCGTTCGCGCTTTATGCGACCGTGCTTCTTTACTCTGCGACCTTTGCAGAGATAAAAGACGGCGAAACCGCGATGCTGTGGACCGGTATAATGGCAAACGCTAAAAATTTGAGCCCTGACGTTGCTAAGCTAATATTCGTCTTTGCGCTCATCGGTTTTGGTACGAAAGCAGGTCTTGCTCCTACGCATACGTGGCTTCCGGACGTTCACGCTCAAGGCCCTGCGCCGATTTCGGCTCTACTTTCAGGCGTTTTGCTAAAGTGCGCGATGCTAGCTTTATTTAGATATTACGCTATCGCGGCTCAAGCTACTGGTATGGAGTTCGTTCAAAGCGTGATGGTAATCTCAGGCCTTATTACGTTGTTCGTCGGCGGTATATTCCTGATTAGACAACACGACGTAAAAAGAATGTTTGCCTACCACTCTATCGTGCATATGGGCGTTATTGCCTTTGCATTGGGTGTTGGCGGACCTTTCGGGCTATTTGCGGCGATTTTCCACTGCCTAGCTCACAGCTTTACAAAAGCTCTTGCGTTTTGCTCAACGGGCAACATCGCTAGAATTTACGGTCACAAAGATATGACTAAAATGGGCGGTATGGTAAAGATTGCACCGATAACCACTATGATGTTCGGCGCTGCGGTTTGTTCGCTAGTAGGCGTCCCTGCGTTTGCGATATTCGTCAGCGAATATAACGTATTCGTCGGCGCTATAAACAGCGGTCAATATTTTAGCGTTGCGCTATTTGCGATAGCTCTTGCGATCATCTTTATCGCGGACTTCTCACACTTTAACATGGCAAGTTTTGGCGAGCCTAAAGCTGCGGTCGTTCACAATAAAGAGATGAGCATAGTAGAAAATTTACCGCTTATCTTGCTTTGCGCGCTAATCATAATATTTGGCGTTTGGCACGTAGAAAACTTTTACGCTCTAGTCAATGAGGGCGTCAAAATAATGATGGGAGTTTGAAGATGAGAGGCGATAAATTTGTAGAAATTTTAAAAACAAAGGTAAAGGTTTTAGAAGTAACACGCCAAGCCGACGACCAAATTACGGTTTTAGTCGATAGAAACGACCTTCCGCTTGCGGTTAAGACCCTTTACTACGATATCGGCGGCTTTTTAAGCACGATGATACCAAACGACGAGAGGGCGATAAACGGCTGTTTCGCGCTTTACTACGCGATATCTATGGAGGGCAGTAAGATGACCGAGGCGGATGATTTTGCCGCTGAGGATAAGTGCTTTATCACCGTTAAAACGCTAATCCCAGGCGTCGATCCGACGTTTCCGTCCGTTACTCCGCTAGTGCCTGCTTGCGTGTGGTACGAAAGAGAAGCCTTTGATATGTTCGGCCTGGTTGCCGAGGGCCTACCTGATAAACGCCGCCTAGTTTTAGCGGACGATTGGCCAGACGGCCTTCATCCGCTTAGAAAAGACGCGATGGA